>NZ_JAPPTP010000021.1:0-77344 GCF_027587155.1 Vibrio sp. T11.5 | reverse complement strand
GCGTCACGTTGGCAACCCCTTTTTGCAGTTTTTTTTGATTTTTTTGCCGTTTGAGTATTTTCTATTCAAAGATGGCTATTTTCCTTACTCTTCTACCTCTGTTTATCCAGAATTCCTCTATATAAGGAGAAAAAATGAGCGCCTTGCGTAGTTATAAAGATACACGTCCCGTCATTGGTGAACGTGTCTATATTGATCAAAGCTCAGTGTTGGTGGGCGATATTAGAATTGGCGATGATTCGAGCATCTGGCCTCTCGTTGCAGCTCGCGGTGATGTCAACCATATTCACATTGGCAAGAGAACCAATGTCCAAGATGGCAGCGTATTGCATGTTACGCATAAAAATCAGCAAAACCCTAATGGTTACCCGCTGATCATTGGCGACGATGTCACTGTCGGCCATAAAGTGATGCTACATGGATGCATTATCAAAGACAGGGTTCTAGTAGGTATGGGCGCGATTGTATTGGATGGGGCAGTAATAGAAGAAGACGTAATGATTGGTGCAGGCAGTTTGGTCCCACCAGGGAAGACTCTCGAAAGCGGCTACTTATATGTAGGCAGCCCAGTCAAACAGGCACGTCCTCTTAACGATAAAGAACGCGCCTTCCTACAAAAGTCAGCAGACAATTATGTGCAGAACAAAGAAGATTACCTGCATCATGTCGATGTGATTAGCAAATAACTTCGACCTGCCCTGACTGATTGAAGGTTTCGTCTTCAATCAGTTCTTCGGCTAACTCTTCCAGATCAAATCGGTGCTGATTAAAGCAAACGAGAGCTTGCTCAGCACCTTGAAGCTTTTGCCCAGCCAATACTTCCAGCTGATTCAAGGTAACCACGCACTCTATCAACGCACCTGACTGCTGCGCGGGAAACACGATTGCTTGCAGGTGGTCATCCCAATGCTGCATATCGGGAAACAGAATCGACTGATTCATTACATACCCTCTAAATTCTTTCTCAATTCACGTTGAATTTGTTTTGTTCCAGGTCGGATACCACGCCATAACATAAAGCTTTCCGCAGCCTGCCCCACCAACATGCCCAAGCCGTCATATACCATCGCCGCGTTATGCTCAATTGCCCACTGATTGAATGTCGTGTGACCAGAGCCATACATCATGTCATAAACCGTCGTTCTCGATGAGAAGATTGCCGATGAAATCGCGGGCAGCTCGCCACTGAGACTGGAGGACGTCGAGTTGATGATAATGTCGTAGCTCTGTTCGATGTGTGCCATCTCAACCGCTTTGATCGAACCAAAACTTGCAAACATCTCTTGTAACGTCTGCGCTTTAGATAAGGTCCGGTTGGTAATCACAATTTCAGCAGGGCTTTGGTCAAGCAGAGGCTTGATTACACCACGAGCCGCCCCTCCTGCACCGATCAAGAGAATTCTTGCACCTTCAATCACGACCTGATTCTGCAGTAGGTCCTGTACCAACCCTTCACCATCGGTGTTATCGCCCAAGATCTCACCATCATCGAGCTTTTTCAGCGTATTGACGGCACCTGCCAACTGAGCCCGCTCTGTTAAGCGTGTAGCCAGTCGGCAAGCATCTTCCTTAAATGGCACAGTGACATTGCATCCTTTTCCGTTTTGAGCAAAAAAAGCTTCAGCCGCCGCAATAAATCCATCCACTGGAGCCAACTCAGCAGAATAGGTCAATGACTGATTGGTTTGACGAGCAAACAGTGTATGAATGAACGGTGACTTACTTTGGCTTATCGGGTTTCCGAAAACGGCATAACGATCTATCTGCTGGGTCATATCCTTACCTACTCAAAACAAAAAGGGCCATTGCAAACCAATGACCCTATCATTAACCCTATAAGGAAGAAAGTGTTACCAATCGCGAGGCTTCAAGTAGTCCTGATACAACTCTGATTCATGGGTTCCCGGCTCCACTTGGTAACTGTATTCCCATCTTGCCAATGGTGGCATAGACATCAGGATAGACTCAGTACGGCCACCACTTTGCAGACCAAAGAGCGTTCCGCGGTCATAGACCAAGTTAAACTCAACATAGCGACCACGACGATAGAGCTGGAACTGACGCTCTCGCTCACCGTATTCGGTTGCTTTTCGGCGCTCGACAATTGGTAAGTACGCTTGGCAATACCCTTCACCAACGGCTTTGATGTAATCAAAACACTTATCGAACTCCCAATGATTCAAGTCGTCAAAGAACAAACCACCAACACCACGTGTTTCATCACGATGAGGCAGGTAGAAATACTTGTCACACCAAGCTTTATGCTCTGGATACACTTCATTACCGAACGGGGCACACAACTCTTTGGCAGTGTTATGCCAATATTGGGCGTCTTCTTCAAAAGGATAGAAAGGTGTCAGGTCAAAACCACCACCAAACCACCAGATAGGCGCTTCACCATCTTTCTCAGCAATAAAGAAGCGCACATTGGCGTGTGATGTGGGGATATAAGGGTTTTTCGGATGCATAACCAAAGATACACCCATCGCCTCAAATCTACGACCTGCAAGTTCAGGGCGATGTGCCGTAGCAGACGCTGGCATTTCTTTTCCCTGTACGTGCGAAAAATTCACACCACCTTGCTCAAACACAGCACCCTCAGTCATCACTCGAGTGCGACCACCACCACCTAAACGTTCACCAGGTTCACGACTCCAGGCATCTTCTATAAACTCAGCTTGGCCGTCGGCCTGTTCGAGTTGTTGACAGATGGAATCCTGTAGCTCCATCAGGAACTGTTTAACTGCTTGCTTGTCGATGGCTGACATGTTTCTACTTCCTTTGCAGGGCTAACCCTGTCTTAATACCTTGGATGTTTTTGCGTCGCGAATTTCACTTGGCTTGTCTCGCCCACCCGTTTTTCCCGCCAGAATTGCAACTAAGCAATCACCGAGTTGCTGTTCAACTTCGGCGGTCGTCATACAAGGGGGTTCACCGGTCAAATTTGCGCTGGTAGAGGTTAACGGCTTTCCAAACGCATTACACATCTTTTGTACCAAAGGATGATCCGTCACACGCACCGCAATCGAGTCAAACTGGCCTGAAACCCAATCCGACACTTTATCGCTACACGGCATAATCCAAGTAACTGGGCCAGGCCAAGTTTGATGCACTTTCTGTAACTGCTCATCAGTCAGCTGAGACTCGTCAATGTATGGCAGTAATTGTTCATAACTGGCGGCAATCAGAATCAAACCTTTCTCTGCTGGCCTTTGTTTCAGCTCTAATAGTTTCTGAATCGCTTCAGGGTTATCAGGATCACAACCAACACCGAATACGCCCTCCGTCGGGTACGCAATGACTTCACCGTTTTTCAGAGCTAATAGAGCCTGCTCAAAATTATCCACTGATTCTTTCCTGTCTGATGTACTGTCTAACCACTAAGTTTACAAACAATCATTGATAGTGACTAAAGCTATTTATTTATAAATTGTGTCAATCTAGATTGAAACTTTACGCAAACGTTTGCTTGAGATTAAAATCCCCGTATAATGCGCTCAAATTTATCTGCTCATCAATAGAGTTGCATTAAGGGAGTTGAAGATGAAAGTCGGTATCATCATGGGTTCTAAATCTGACTGGCCAACCATGAAACTAGCAGCTGAAATGCTGGATCAGTTTGGCGTCGAATATGAAACAAAAGTGGTGTCAGCTCACCGTACTCCGCAGCTTCTTGCTGATTATGCCAATAGCGCCAAAGAGCGTGGCCTCAAAGTCATCATTGCCGGTGCCGGCGGTGCCGCTCATTTACCAGGTATGGCAGCCGCTTTCACTAGCTTGCCTGTTCTCGGTGTCCCTGTTCAATCGCGTGCATTAAAAGGTATGGACTCGCTACTATCGATTGTTCAAATGCCAAAAGGTATCGCGGTAGGAACATTGGCTATTGGTGAAGCAGGCGCGGCGAATGCGGGCATTCTCGCAGCTCAAATCATTGGCACGCACGATGACACTGTGATGGAGAAAATCGAAGCATTTCGCAACCAACAAACTGAAACCGTGTTAGCTAACCCAAATCCAGCAGAGGACTAATCCCATGCATGTGTTAGTGCTTGGAGCGGGACAGCTGGCACGCATGATGTCACTGGCTGGCGCTCCTCTGAATATCGATATTATTGCGTATGATGTGGCGAGCGAAAATATCGTCCATCCGCTAACTCAGTCGCTGCTGGGCAAAGGGTTGGACAATGCCATTGAGCAAGCAGATGTCATTACCGCCGAGTTCGAGCATATCCCAAATGATATTCTTGATGTTTGCCAAGCAAGCGGAAAGCTCTTCCCCTCTGCCGACGCCATCAAAGCTGGCGGTGACCGACGAATCGAAAAAGCATTGCTAGACAGTGCGAAGGTCCACAATGCCAAATACCATGTGATCCAGACACGCGAAGACTTTGCTCATGCTATAGAATATGTCGGTATTCCAATGGTGTTAAAGAGTGCCTTGGGTGGTTATGATGGCAAAGGTCAGTGGCGACTCAAAGACCCAGCTCAGATAGACGCACTATGGGCTGAGATGGAAGCGTGTATTAACGCCACAGAAACACAAGCCATTGTTGCGGAGGAGTTCGTTCCTTTTCAACGTGAAGTGTCACTTGTCGGTGCACGCGGTAAAAATGGCGAAGTTACAGTATATCCACTTGCAGAAAACGTCCACACCAATGGCGTACTCAGCGTCTCGACCGCCATTGCCGATACTGAGTTGCAACAACAAGCACAAGAAATGTTCACTGCGGTAGCTAACGAGCTCAACTATGTAGGCGTTCTGGCACTCGAGTTCTTTGATTTGAATGGCTCCTTGTTGGTCAACGAAATTGCACCTCGTGTCCATAACTCTGGCCACTGGACACAACAAGGTGCAGAAACCTGCCAGTTTGAGAATCACTTACGAGCAGTGTGTCGCATGCCGCTGGGTAGCACCAAGCTGATCCGCGAAACGTCGATGATCAATATCCTCGGTGAAGATACCCTGCCAGAAAGCGTGCTCGCTATGCCTGGATGTCACGTTCACTGGTATGGGAAAGAAAAGCGCGCAGGACGCAAGATGGGCCACATTAACGTGTGTGGTGATTACAGTGGTGAACTGCAACGTCAATTATCGGCTCTAGCGGAAGTCTTAGACGCGGATGCTTTCGCGGCGGTTCACGATATAGCGCGTCACGGTAAGCACTAATCATCGCAATCTTGATAAAAAACGGCGCTGTTTCAGCGCCGTTTTTATTGTTGCCTCTGGGTGTGATGGCATTTTCGATCAGCACACTGATGTTTAACCCCACTAGCGAGCTTCTTCTCGATCAATAAAGGAAAGCCACATTGTTCGCACTTACCCTTAACTGGCGGCTGATTAACCGCAAACTTACATTTAGGGTAATTATCACAAGCAAAAAAAGCTTTGCCAAAACGGTTCTTTCTCTCGACCAAATGACCTTTGCCACACTCCGGACACGCATGATTCACTTGAGCCTCTTGTTCAGTCGGTGTCTCAAGTGACTCAATATGATCACACTGCGGATAATGACTACAACCAATAAACATTCCGTAACGCCCTTGGCGCAGCACCAATTCATTAGAGCACTTCGGACAGGGTACGCCCAGCTCTTTAATAATATGGCCGTCATTCTGATGCAAAGGTTGGATAAAGTCGCAAGTAGGATATTGATTACAGCCCAAAAACGGGCCGTGCTTGCCGTGACGAAGTTGTAGTTCGCCTTCTCGCTTCTCTGACTGGCATTTTGGGCACGCTTTGTGTTCTAAAGCGTGCTCATGGGCCGAAAACAACTGATGATCTATTTTACCGCTCATAGCCACTCATGGAGTTTGGAGTTTAATGAAGAATACCTTGCTCTTT
This sequence comes from Vibrio sp. T11.5, assembly GCF_027587155.1. NCBI lineage: Bacteria > Pseudomonadati > Pseudomonadota > Gammaproteobacteria > Vibrionales > Vibrionaceae > Vibrio > Vibrio sp. T11.5. Next base: position 71,502 of record NZ_JAPPTP010000021.1, on the reverse strand, counting down.
GGTATACAACAGCTCTTCCATAAGCGTGTAGGCGTTTTCATTACCTGGCACATTAAACAGCACCATGAGCACAATCCATTTCAGATCATCCAGTTCAAATTCGTCTGTCTCAAGCCCCATAATACGGTCAATAACCATCTCACGAGTCTCAGTCGTCAGCACATTGACCTGTTCAAGGAAAGTCAAAAAACCTCGCGATTCAAGGTTTAGACGCTCACACTCTTTCGCAGTATAGATACGCGTTGAGGTGGATGTGCTACAAATAGAAATCGCGGAGTGCGTTTCGCTTTGCTGCAATGCAGCCAACTCTTCTAGCCAGACAAGGGCTTTATAAATGTCTTTTTGATGAAAGCCAGCACGAAGTAATTCTTCCTCTAACTCATCTTGATTGACCTGTAACTCTGCATCGCTATGGATGTAAGTTTCAAACAGATACATTAGGATATCCATCATCATAGCTAGCCCCTCCCCTTTCGAATATAGCCACCGGAAACCGCAACAACATGCCCCAAGAGCTCAAGCTCCAAGATCTGCATCATGACTTCATGAACAGGTATATTGGTCCTGCTTGCAAGAATATCAACTGGTGTAGCCTTACTTCCTACGTTAGCTAACAGCTGAGGAAATGGCAATTCTTCTTTGCAATCAATTTGTTCAAATAGTTCATTTTGAACAGAAGGCTTGTTTAAATCAGACCAGCGAATAAGGCTCTCTATTTCATCGACAATATCAGAAACCTGTTGAACCAAACATGCTCCTTGTTTTATCAATAGGTTACAGCCTCTGGCGTGAGGATGGTGAATCGACCCCGGAACGGCAAACACTTCACGGCCTTGTTCTATCGCATAACGAGCTGTAATTAAAGAGCCACTTTTCTTTGCTGCCTCTATGACTAAAACACCCACTGACAAACCACTAATGATTCGATTTCGGCGTGGGAAGTTATCGGCTTTGGGCTTCATATTAGGATGGAGCTCCGACACTAGTGCACCTTGCTGAATGATTCGTTGAGCTAACGCCTGATGACGTGCCGGATACACAGAATTTAAGCCACAACCGAGCACGGCGACAGTTTGCCCATTACCATTTAGAGCCCCATCATGGGCATAACCATCAATACCCAACGCTAAACCGCTAGTCACAACCATGTCTTGATTCACCAACTGTGTTGCAAAGCTGCGAGCGGTGTTAAGCCCATCAATACTGGCATTGCGACTGCCCACGATAGCTATTTGTGGCAGACACAGGCTTTCAAGCTGACCTTCAACAAACAACGTTGCTGGCGCAGCATCAGCTTGTTTCAACAGTGCCGGATACCGATGGTCACTTGAAGGTAGAATGGTTCTGACATTTGAGGCTTCTTGCCACTCGAAACACACCTCAACATCCCCCGCAGCCCGGTGCTGGAGATATGTCAGTTGGGAGTCAGAAAAGCCTAAACGGCGCAATGTCTCAGATGAAGACTCAATGATGTTGATTGGAGAATCCACCTCTACCAAGCGCTGAAACGCTTTTGGCCCGATCTGAGGCGTAAAGTATAAGCTCAGCCAAGCCGTTAGTTCTTCTTCTGTCATAGGAAAATTTAGTCAGGCCCAACAACTTATTACACGACTCCGACTGGCCATAACGAGCCAACCTAGACTTCGCATTTTAAGCCACTTTTGGCCGCTCATCGTTCGCCAAATTTAACGTTGTAATTAACTCGGGAAAATACGCAAAAACACAATGAGGCTGTCATTTAGGTGGCAAAATGTCTAGAATTGAGCCAACAAGGTTTATCCTGATTCGGCTCAGTTCAACATTTCGAGTGTATATGTCTGTATTACAAGTATTAACATTCCCAGATGAGCGCCTTCGCACTGTTGCAAAACCAGTGGAAAAGGTGACCCCTGAGATTCAAAAGTTCGTCGACGACATGATTGAAACCATGTATGACGAAGAAGGTATTGGTCTGGCAGCAACCCAGGTCGATTTCCACCAACGTATCGTTGTTATCGATGTTTCAGAAACACGCGATCAGCCAATGGTTCTCATCAATCCTGAAATATTAGAAAAACGCGGCGAAGATGGCATTGAAGAGGGCTGTCTGTCTGTTCCGGGCGCGCGAGCACTAGTACCCCGCGCTGCGGAAGTCAGCGTCAAAGCCTTAGATCGTGATGGCACAGAATACACGTTTGAAGCAGATGATCTGCTGGCAATTTGTGTGCAACACGAGCTTGACCATCTAGAAGGCAAACTTTTTGTCGATTATTTGTCGCCCCTGAAACGCAAGCGCATTCAGGAAAAACTGGCGAAAATCAAACGCTTTAACGAAAAGCACGCCAGCTAAGCCTAGCGGCTAAATTAAAGGAACGTACTTTGAGCAAACCTTTGAAAATTGTATTTGCCGGTACTCCGGACTTCGCCGCCCGTCACTTGGCGGCGTTGTTGTCTTCGGAGCACGAGGTGATTGCAGTCTACACCCAGCCAGACCGTCCAGCGGGTCGAGGCAAAAAGATGACTGCCAGCCCAGTCAAGCACATCGCGCTTGAGCATGATATCCCGGTTTACCAACCAGAAAACTTTAAGTCAGATGAAGCGAAGCAAGAACTCGCTGATTTGAATGCGGATCTGATGGTAGTAGTCGCTTATGGTTTATTGCTGCCACAAGCAGTACTCGATACACCAAAGCTAGGCTGTATCAACGTCCATGGTTCTATTCTGCCACGTTGGCGCGGTGCTGCCCCTATCCAGCGCTCTATTTGGGCTGGCGATCAGGAGACGGGCGTCACCATAATGCAGATGGATATCGGCTTAGATACTGGCGATATGCTGAAAATTGCTACTTTGCCGATCGAAGCGACAGATACCAGCGCTTCTATGTATGAAAAGCTAGCTGAGCTTGGCCCGCAAGCTTTAGTTGAATGCTTGGCTGACATTGCTGACGGCAAAGCGTCACCTGAAAAGCAAGATGACGAGCTGGCGAATTACGCCAAAAAGCTCAGTAAAGAAGAGGCACGAATTAACTGGAGTGATGAGGCTGCGCATATCGAACGTTGTGTACGTGCTTTCAATCCTTGGCCGATGAGCTATTTTGAAGCCGCCAACAACAGCATCAAAGTCTGGCAAAGCCGCGTTGACGTTCAAACGACAACTGAGGCACCTGGTACCATACTGCAAGCAGATAAAACCGGGATCTACATTGCCACTGGCAAGCATGTTCTGGTTCTTGAACAACTTCAGGTGCCCGGTAAAAAAGCCATGTCAGTTCAGGATATCCTCAACTCACGTGCCAGCTGGTTTGAAGTCGGCACTCAGCTGACCTAATTTATACGTACTTTTTGAGGGTGGAGACACCCTTCCTTACTGTTAAGGTATTCAACATGAATGTTCGCGCTGCTGCGGCTAATGTCCTTTTCCAAGTGGTCGATAAAGGCCAGTCTCTGTCTAACGCACTTCCTGCGGCTCAACAACAAGTCAAACCTCGCGATCAAGCGTTGTTACAGGAAATCTGTTATGGATCATTGCGTTATTTACCTCGCCTTGAATCGATCGCGAATGAGCTGATGGATAAGCCACTTAAAGGCAAACAACGCGTTTTCCACCACTTGATTCTGGTCGGTATTTACCAACTGAGCTTTATGCGTATTCCAGCGCACGCAGCCGTCGGTGAAACCGTCGAAGGCACCAAAACGCTCAAAGGCCCACGCCTACGTGGTTTAATCAATGCAGTGTTGCGTAACTATCAACGTAACCAAGAAGAGCTAGACGCTCATGCCATGAGCCACAATGCCGGTAAATATGGTCACCCGAGTTGGTTGCTTAAACTGCTTCAGGACGCCTACCCACAGCAATGGCAAGACATTATTGAAGCCAACAACAGCAAAGCACCAATGTGGTTGCGTGTGAATCACCAACATCACAGCCGTAACGAATACCAGCAACTGCTCAAAAATGAAAACATAGATAGCAGTATTCACAGTGAAGCAAGCGACGCCCTAAAATTGGCCACCCCGTGCGACGTGACAAAATTGCCAGGCTTTGAGAAAGGTTGGGTTTCCGTTCAGGACGCAGCAGCTCAGCTGTCGATTAACTATCTGACGCCAAAAGATGGCGAGTTAATTCTAGATTGCTGTGCTGCACCGGGAGGCAAAACTGCCCATATTCTCGAGCGTACTCAAGATGCACAGGTTGTGGCCATTGACTGTGATGACAGCCGCCTCAAACGCGTACACGACAACCTGCAACGCCTTCAACTGAAAGCGCAAGTTATTTGCGGTGACGCACGTAAGCCAAAAGATTGGTGGCAAGGCGAGCAATTTGATCGCATCCTGCTTGATGCACCTTGTTCGGCCACGGGTGTTATTCGCCGCCACCCAGACATCAAATGGCTGCGTCGTGGTGATGACATCGCAGCATTGGCAGAGCTACAAAGCGAGATTCTGGATGCGATGTGGCAACAGCTAAAGCCGGGCGGTACGCTGGTTTATGCGACCTGCTCTATCACACCACAGGAAAACAGCGAACAGGTGAAAGCGTTTCTGGCGCGCACCGCGAATGCTAAGTTAGAAGATTCGCCGGTAGACAACCCAGGACGCCAAGTGCTTCCAGGCGAAGAGGACATGGATGGCTTTTATTACGCCATCCTGACAAAAATCGCGTAGTAATTCGGGGATCATCGGTCCCCTAAATTTTGGTTAGACGAGAAACGGTATGAAAATCATCATTCTTGGCGCTGGTCAGGTAGGCGGTACACTGGCAGAGAATCTGGTCGGTGAAAACAATGACATCACCATAGTCGACAGAAATAGTGATCGACTGCGTGAGCTGCAAGATAAATATGATTTACGGGTAGTGAACGGCTACGCCAGTCACCCAGATGTGCTACGTGAAGCCGGCGCACAAGATGCCGACATGTTGGTCGCCGTGACTAATATGGATGAAACCAATATGGCGGCCTGTCAGGTTGCCTTTTCTCTGTTTAACACACCCAATCGAATCGCTCGTATCCGCTCGCCACAATACTTGGCCGAGAAAGAAGCGCTATTCCAATCCGGTGCCGTTCCGGTTGACCACCTGATCGCACCTGAAGAACTGGTGACCAGCTACATCGAGCGCCTGATCCAATATCCGGGGGCACTGCAAGTGGTGAGCTTCGCCGAACAGAAAGTCAGCTTAGTGGCGGTGAAAGCATATTACGGTGGCCCGCTGGTTGGTAATGCCCTATCTGCCTTGCGTGAGCACATGCCACACATCGATACTCGCGTTGCCGCTATTTTCCGTCAGGGGCGCCCCATCCGCCCTCAGGGCACCACCATTATCGAAGCCGACGATGAAGTGTTCTTCGTCGCCGCCAGTAACCACATCCGTTCGGTCATGAGTGAACTGCAGCGACTGGAAAAACCGTATCGCCGCATCATGATTGTCGGGGGTGGTAACATCGGCGCCAGCTTAGCTAAGCGCCTTGAGCAGTCCTACAGCGTCAAGTTGATTGAACGCAGTTACCAGCGCGCTGAAAAGCTGTCTGAAGAGCTGGAAAACACCATTGTTTTCTGTGGTGACGCTGCGGATCAGGAACTGCTTACCGAAGAAAATATCGATCAGGTCGACGTCTTCATCGCCCTGACCAATGAAGACGAAACGAATATCATGTCCGCCATGCTGGCGAAACGCATGGGAGCCAAGAAAGTGATGGTGCTTATCCAGCGCGGTGCCTATGTGGATCTGGTTCAGGGTGGGGTGATTGACGTCGCTATCTCACCTCAGCAAGCAACGATTTCCGCCTTGCTAACGCACGTCCGTCGGGCTGATATTGTGAACGTCTCTTCACTACGTCGCGGCGCAGCAGAAGCCATCGAAGCCATCGCCCACGGTGATGAAACCACTTCTAAAGTAGTTGGTCGTGCGATTGGCGACATCAAGTTACCACCGGGCACAACTATCGGTGCGATTGTACGTGGTGAAGAAGTATTGATCGCTCATGACAGAACCGTGATTGAGCAAGACGACCATGTGGTCATGTTCCTAGTGGATAAGAAGTACGTTCCAGACGTCGAAGCGCTATTCCAGCCGAGTCCTTTCTTCCTTTAGGATCGACACTATGGTCAACTTACGTCCTGTACTGTTTGTCATCGGGCTGGTTCTATCGAAACTGGCCCTATTCATGTACGTGCCCACTCTGGTGGCTTTCTTTACAGGCACCTCTGGCTTTCTTGAATTTGGTCAGTCAGTGGTTATCACCCATCTTGCCGCCTTCGTCTGTCTGACTATCGGCCGCACTAAGCGTTTTAAGCTCAGTGCGAGGGATATGTTCCTTATTACCAGCCTCGTTTGGATGGTTGCCAGTGCCTTTGCAGCTCTGCCGTTTGTTTTCATTAACCACATCAGTTTTACCGATGCATACTTTGAAACCATGTCTGGCATTACCACAACAGGCTCAACCGTACTCAGCGGACTTGATGACATGGCTCCGAGCATCTTGCTATGGCGTTCCATCTTGCAGTGGCTTGGTGGAATAGGCTTCATTGTCATGGCGGTCGCAGTGCTCCCAATGCTCAACGTCGGTGGTATGAAGCTATTCCATACAGAATCTTCTGACTGGTCAGATAAAAGCAGCCCACGCGCCAAGACCGTGGCAAAAAATATCATGTTGGTCTACCTGATCCTCACTGGATTGTGCATGATCGGCTACCTTCTGACGGGCATGAATTTATTCGAAGCCATTAACCACTCGTTCACCACACTATCGACTGGTGGTTACTCCACCTCCGATGGTTCGATGAACCACTTTTCTAACGGCTCTCATTGGGTAGCGACCCTGTTTATGTTCCTCGGCGGCCTACCCTTCTTACTGTTTGTAGCAGCAATACGCAAGCGACGGGTAGATGAGTTAATTAATGACGCGCAGGTACGCGGTTTCACTTACCTGTTTCTTATCACCAGCCTGATCATTTCAGCTTGGTTAGTGATACGAGATGGCTACAGCGTCATGGATGCGCTTCGGGTGTCGATGTTCAACATCGTCTCTGTCGTCACAACCACAGGGTTTGGTCTAGAAGACTTCACCGCATGGGGCGCACTGCCAACCACCTTGTTTGCCTTCTTAATGATGGCGGGAGCCTGTTCAGGTTCAACCTCCGGCGGAATCAAAGTCTTCCGCTTTCAGATTGCGATGACGCTACTCAACAAACAAATGATGAAGCTTATTCACCCTTCTGGGGTATTTGTGCAGCGTTACAATCATAGGCCGGTAAACGATGACATCGTACGCTCTGTGGTTGCGTTCGCATTGATGTTCTTTATCACGATTATTTTTATTGCTGGATGCCTAAGCGCATTGGGACTAGATCCTATTACCAGCATTTCCGGGTCTATCACCGCCGTGGCCAACGTTGGTCCTGGCATGGGTGCAGTGATTGGGCCGACGGGTAACTTTGCCCCATTACCAGATACCGCTAAGTGGCTTCTCAGCTTCGGCATGCTGATGGGGCGACTCGAAATCCTCACCTTATTGGTGCTATTTTTCCCGGCTTTCTGGAAACGTTAAGGATATAACAATGAACAAACTTATCGGACTTTTTACCTTGCTAACCAGTTCATTGGTGTTTGCCAGCCAAACTGTCACTCTCGAAGATGGTCGCCAAGTTCAGCTTAATGACGACTTCACTTGGCAATATGTAGTGCCAGTGGAAACAACCAAGACCAATGAAATAGCAGTAGCTAAAGAGACCGTTCAGCCAGCCGCCAACATTCCAATTAAGAAGCCCAAAATGGCGACCATTCCGCTGATCGAGAAAGCCGTAGGAACCATAGCTACTGTCGGCAGCGATCGCGCCACCATGCAACTGTCTGACTCAGGTGTGGAAGTGTTATTAGGCGCAGTGAGCTATGAAAATGGTCAGCTGATAATTCCAACTTCAGTCACGAACCAAAGCAGCCAATCAGTGATTTTAGTCGAAATCGAAATTCAGGTCTCGACGACCTCTGGAGACGTGCTGAGCAAAAAGTCAGTCAAAGTGTGGCAATCCATCAAGCGCATGGCCGACACGTATCTACGCCCTCAACAAGTAGAACAGGGTAAAACGATTGAACTGGCGATTGATAAAGCTGAGCAGTATTTAGTAACCGCCAAAGTCGTTAATCTCGCAACACGTTAGATCGGCTCGACATAGAGATAAATCGCTAGAAAATGACAGGCGCATCCTGCTAAAACAAAGCCATGCCAAATGGCATGGTTAAATGGGATGCGCTTAGCGACATAGAAAATCACGCCCAGTGAATAGATCACTCCTCCCGCAGCCAGCAAAGTTAACCCACCAACATCCAGATTCAACGCCAGTTGATAAATAACCACCAGCGATAGCCAACCCATCAATAAGTAGGTCACAAGCGAAAGCTTTTTAAAGCGATAGACAAATGCCAATTTCATGATGATGCCAACCAGAGCGATGGTCCAGATGACTATCATCAAACCAATCGCCAACGGCGTTCTGAGGCTAACGAGCAAAAATGGTGTATAGCTGCCAGCAATCAGCAAATAAATCGCACAATGATCAAACGTTTTAAGCGCCCGCTTGGCTTTCTGATAAGGAATCGCGTGATACAAAGTGGAAGCAAGAAACAGCACGATCATGCTGCCACCGTAGATGCTCATACTGGTAATAGTCAGAGCATCTGCATTGTGATCAACAGCTTTGATCAGCAGCAACACCAAGCCCACAATACCAAGTACCATACCGATACCGTGGGTCAGTGTATTGGCGATTTCTTCTTTGACGCTGTAAGGCGCAGTGTAATTGGTCGACATAACAAGCCATACTCTGGTGGAATATTTACTCCAAAGTATGGCACACTCAGCTTACACTTGTAAGCCCAAAAAGTTAACTTTAAGTTAAGAGTGACTGTCGAGATACTCCAAAACTTGCTGACCAGCTTGATCTGCCGGGGTCTCAACAGAGATCGTCATCTGGCGTTTTAACTGCCCGCTTCCTAGCAAACTCGCCAGCATTCCTCTTGCACCTTCACGATGACGATCAATTTCAAACCACATCTGTAATTGATCATCGCTGCGGTATGCCACAATTTCCAGTTCACGCCAGCGACCATGAAAAGGCCCTGTGGTCGGTACAAATTCAAACTCCTGAACAAACGGCAATTCAAACCCTTCGACAGCTTCACACTCAACTTGGCGGATACGCAAACCCTGCTCTTCCAAAGCAGTAAAAATACCATCTAACAAAGGATCTGGGCGTACCGTAAGAATATCAGTGTCACTAGGATCCTTAGCCAAAGCGATATTCAGCCCTGTTTCCAACCACACTTTAGATTCGCCAATGGTGACTGGGGTATTCCATGGCACATCCAACTCCACTTCAAAATCACGCGTTTCACCAGGCTCAATGGTAAATGCATACGGCAAGGTCCAATGAGCTAAGGTATAACTGGTCGGCATACGGCGCATATGACCGCTGTTATGCCTATCTCTATCTTGATTGGCTGGTACTTCTTTGATGTAGCGGCAATAAAGCTTCATCTCAATATTATCAATTTCCTGAGCCGTCGAACCGCCATAGACATGAATCGTCACATTGACCTTTTCACCCGGGTACAGCACTTCCTGCTGCAGAACGGAATCGACTTTTGCAGAACCGATACCAAAACTCGCGAGGGTTTTTTTAAAAAACGACATACACACCTCCTTGGTAAAGCGCAGCCATCAATATAATCACACAGTATCATACTAATCCGCACACTTGTCTCACTGCTACTACGCCTCTCACATAATTGTAGTGGGAGGGAACAAATACGATCGATTAGATATCGATCAATTGATCGGATGATGCTAATCTGATCTCTGATATGCATATTTCATATCATTATTCCTGATTGGCTATTTGGATTGGCGTGAGCCAGAAGAGCCATGCTTCAGTAATGAGGCGCAACTCATAGCTAATCAGGCCAGAAGTTCGGCAATGGATGTGCCTGACAGTTAGGTTAATCAATGCGCCCAACAGCAGTCAGGTGTACGTCGCACACAAACCGTGCGATGCGTCGTCGTGGTGGCTTTGTCACTACTCCAGCGGCAACAAAACTCGCGCCCGGAATGACTTTAGTGGAAAAGACGGCTTTAATAGCGTCAGCTTCAGCCAAAGTCACTAAGGCGGCATAGGCAAAAAGCGCAGTCTCCACTGCGCTTTTTCTTTTCTCACTCTCCTCACCTCTGAGCCCATGGTATTGGCCTGCCTGATTTGATACCTTAGCCGCATACCAACATAGAAAGTGTGGAGAAAGCCGATGAAGTGCCATCGTATTGAAGAGCTAATCGAACTACTCGAGCCTGAATGGCAAAAAGATCAGCACATGAACCTGCTGCAGTTTATTGTCAAGCTAACACAAGAAGCTGGTTACCAAGGTCAACTTGAAGATCTCACCGACGATGTTCTTATCTACCATCTCAAAATGCGCAATAGCAATAAAGATGAAATGATTCCGGGGTTGAAAAAAGATCAGGAAGACGATTTTAAAACCGCGATCCTTCGGGCTCGAGGTATCATCGAGTGATCAGGCTGAAGCCAGAGCGACCACAAGGTCGCTTTTTTTATATCCAAATCATTTAAGTGAGTAAAACTGTTAGGCATTTTTTTTATAAAACTGTACTGATCTTTGTTGTTAAAGGTTGATAGTCTTAAAGAAATAAAAAAATGATTGCGTATATAATCTCTGTCCATAAGAAAATACTAAAATATTAAAGAGCACAGTCGATAGAGCGGGATCGCTAAGAAATCTCGCCTTTAGCCCAAGAAGGAAGCGTAATGAGTCAGGACAAAATTGAGATCAAAGACGTGACTCCAAAAACCTTTAATCCCAAGACGCACAAAAACACTGGGGACAGGTTTAACCCGAGCAACCGCATCTACGTGCGTGAAAGTAAGGGCACATTTCAGCAGTTACGTCGATATGGAGGCTGGTTGCTACTAGTTCTCTTCGCTATGGTGCCTTGGATTCCTTACGGGGAACGTCAAGCGGTGCTATTAGACCTTGGTCATCAGCAGTTTAACTTCTTTGGTACCACACTTTACCCACAAGATCTGACCTTGCTGGCATTGCTGTTCATGATTTCTGCTTTCGGTCTGTTCTTTCTCACCACCTTCTTAGGTCGCGTGTGGTGTGGCTATTTGTGTCCACAAACAGTCTGGACCTTCATGTACATCTGGTTTGAAGAGAAACTGGAAGGCAGCGCCAACAAACGCCGCAAACAAGACTCAGGCAAGCTGACCGCTAACCTTGCAATGCGTAAAGGGCTAAAGCACCTTGCGTGGTGGGTCATTGCACTCGCAACAGGTTTCACCTTTACTGGGTACTTTGTCCCAGTGAAAGATCTTGTACTTGGTTTCTTCACCCTTAACGCGGATTTCTGGCCTGTGTTCTGGGTGCTATTCTTTGCAGGCTGTACCTACGCGAATGCAGGCTGGATGCGCTCGATTATGTGTGTCCACATGTGTCCGTATGCACGCTTCCAGTCAGCCATGTTTGATAAAGATACCTTCATCGTTGGCTACGATACAAAACGGGGCGAATCTCGTGGTGCTCGCTCACGTAAAGCAGATCCAAAGGCGCTGGGGTTAGGTGACTGTATCGACTGTAACCTATGTGTGCAGGTATGCCCAACCGGCATCGATATTCGCGATGGTCTGCAATATGAGTGTATTAACTGTGGCGCCTGTATTGATGCCTGTGACAATACTATGGATAGGATGGGCTATGAAAAAGGCCTGATCAGCTATACTACAGAGCATCGTTTATCAGGCAAAAATACTAAAGTCATGCGCCCTAAACTACTTGGATATGGCGCAGTATTGCTAATCATGATAGGCCTGTTCTTCGCTCAAGTCGCGGCCGTTGATCCAGCCGGCCTTAGCGTACTGCGTGATCGTAATCAGTTATTCCGCATGAACAGCTCCGGCGAAGTGGAAAATACTTACACTTTGAAAATCATCAACAAAACTCAACAAAACCAAGAATATAAATTGGATGTGTTAGGGCTCACTGATGTTTCTTGGTACGGCAAACAAACCGTCAACGTTGCACCGGGCGAAGTGTACAATCTGCCAATGAGCTTAGGTGTCAATCCAGATAATCTCCGCTCTCCTGTTGCGACAATTCAGTTTATACTGTCCGATAGCGAAGACTTTACGATTGAAGTAGAAAGCCGCTTTATTAAAAAGCTTTAGCGGCTACCTCTACCTAAAATATGGAAAAGGGCTCAGCAATGAGCCCTTTTTATTTATGATACAACAAGCCTTTAACTTTGATGCTCTGACACCCGACTTTATGTGGTACGCCTTGGAAAGCATTGGCGTTCGCGCCGAATCCGGCTTTCTACCACTCAACAGCTATGAAAACCGTGTTTATCAGTTTACCGATGAAGAGCGTCAACGTTATGTGGTGAAGTTCTATCGCCCCGAGCGCTGGAGTTCAGAACAGATACAAGAAGAGCACGACTTTACTCTGGAGCTGATTGAATCTGACATCCCGGTTGCCCCTCCGATAAAAATCCAAGGGCAAACTCTGCATCAATATCAGGGCTATCTGTTTGCACTGTTTGCCAGTGTTGGCGGACGCCAGTTTGAAGTGGATAACCTCGAACAATTGGAAGGCGTAGGTCGTTTCCTTGGTCGAATCCATAAAGTCGGTGCTCGAATGGCCTTTAAGCACAGACCTACCATCAGCCTCGAAGAATACCTGCATCAACCGCGTAAGATTCTGGAACAATCACAGTTTATTCCATTTCATCTAGAGAATGCCTTCTTCAATGACTTAGACTTGTTGATTCAATCGCTGCAACAACAATGGGATGACTCAGCCAACATCATTCGTCTTCACGGTGATTGCCACCCAGGCAACATTCTCTGGCGTGATGGCCCTATGTTTGTCGATCTTGATGACTCTCGCAATGGGCCCGCGGTACAAGACCTGTGGATGATGCTCAATGGCGAGCGAGCTGATAAATTGATGCAGTTGGATATCCTGCTTGAGGCGTATCAGGAATTTAACGACTTTAATACTAACGAATTGAAACTAATTGAACCTTTACGCGGTCTACGTATGGTGCACTATATGGCATGGTTGGCAAAAAGATGGCAGGATCCTGCTTTTCCTATCGCCTTCCCATGGTTTGACGATCCTAAATACTGGGAAAGCCAGGTATTAGCTTTCAAAGAACAAATTTCGGCATTGAGTGAGCCACCACTCTCACTGATGCCTCAGTGGTAAGAAGCCAAAATGACAAACATGGAGTCAATAATGAAAAAGCTGTTTGCACTTGTCGCAACTGTTATGTTGAGCCTTTCTGCTCACGCCGCTCAATTCAAAGAAGGTGAACATTATCAAGTTCTTGATATTCCTTCAGCTTCTCTCAGCAAGGCTTCACAAAAGCCAACGGTAACCGAGTTTTTCTCTTTCTACTGCCCACACTGTAATACGTTTGAGCCCATCATCGAACAGCTAAAAGCTCAACTTCCAGAAGGGGCTAAATTCCAGAAAAATCACGTTTCCTTCATGGGTGGTAGCATGGGTGAGTCGATGAGCAAAGCTTACGCGACCATGGTAGCACTAAAAGTGGAAGACAAAATGGTGCCAGTCATGTTTAACCGTATTCATAACATGCGTAAGCCACCAAAAAATGATGAAGAATTACGTCAAATCTTCCTAGACGAAGGCATTGATGCGAAAAAATTTGACTCGGCATTCAAAGGGTTTGCCGTTGACTCTATGGTGCGCCGCTTCGACAAGCAGTTTAAAGACAGCGGCCTATCTGGCGTACCAGCAGTTGTCGTAAACAATAAGTACCTTGTTCAGGCACAAAGTATCAAAACCATTGACGAATATTTCGATCTGGTTAACTTCCTACTGACTAAAAAGTAATGAAGTTGATTACGTAAAAAAGGGAGCCTTGGCTCCCTTTTTGTTGTTTGATGGGTTTACTTGTTGTCTTGATGAATCTCTTTTAGCAGTTCATCTTTGTCCTTCCATACGCCGCCCAACCATTGCTGAAACTGGCGTTTAAACGGCTTGTCATTGAAGTAATCTCCACGTACGCTTTCGTCCACAGGCATCACCTTGGTGCGCACAACAATCTTAGTCATGCGCCCCATCAAAATATCGCGAAACGGCTTATCGGTGTTTTCCGGGTAGGCTAAAGTGACATCAATGATGTTTTCGAACTGATCGCCCATTGCCGCCAAAGTATAAGCCATCCCCCCTGTTTTAGGCTGTAACAAATGCTGATAGCCCGCTTTGCTCTTTTTCTGCTTCTGCTGGGTAAAACGTGTGCCTTCCACATAATTCACCACAGTCGTCGGTGTGTGCCTGAACTTAGCGCAAGATCGACGGGTCGTTTCCAAGTCTTGACCACGCTTTTCTGGGTGGCGAAGCAAATACTCTCGCGAATAACGGCGCATAAACGGCATATCGAGCGCCCAACAAGCCATACCTATAAATGGAACGTAGAATAGTTGTTGCTTTAGAAAGAACTTTGGCATTGGAATGCGGTCTTTGAATACACAGCATAACACCACGATGTCCGTCCAACTGAGGTGATTGCTGATCAGCAGATACCAACCATCCTTTGTCAGACTTTCACCACCTTCGATGTCCCACTCGACACGATTAAACAAAGAAAGAATAGCTGAATTAATGGTTGCCCACAGCCACATCATCCAGTTGGCCATTGCTGTACATTTTGCCTGCAATTTACTTGTTGGTAACACGACTTTAATCAAAGCAATGATACAAATGGCGACCGAGCAAAAAGCTGAGTTAAGGATGACTAGAGTCACATTCAGTACAAGGAGTAGGTATGCAAACATAACGCTTATTAATGAGATCCAAGATAGAATTTACAACGTTTCATTTATGAATAATAAAACAGCGTGTAATTATACAATTCCTTAACCACATTGGAATCACTCTGACGATGGTCAGATTAGTTCGATGACCACTGCCACTTACAAAGTGCAACGGTTCATAACAAGGAGAACCCTCAATGAAAGCCAAATTCTCTCTAGCTGTCCTGTCGCTGGTTGCCCTTCCAACCATGGCTCAGCTATCAGAACAAGCAGGATTTAGTGGTGAAGTGTCACTCAGTGCTGGATTTGCCTCTAGTACTTCAAACTTTAATACCGATGGCGATAAAACCATTAATAATGTCAATCAAACCGCGTCTTCAGATAGTGGTTCTCTAGTTCTGCCCCTTGGCAGCCTAGCCTATACCTTTGGTGCAAATCTAGACAAACAGTTTTACGTAGGTATGGCTCGTGAAGATATTGCTGTCGGTACTCTAGCTTTAGAGCTGGGCTACAAACAGCAGCTTTCATCGGGCATGGTGATTGATGCCTCATTCCTTCCAACCATTATGTCAGGCGAAACGTGGTCTGACCCATTTTTGACGGGTCAAGAACGCCAAACCACAGACGAAACAGGCAACGCATTCCGTCTTAAGTTCAGCAATATTATGGGGTCCAACTTCAGCTTGGATACTGCGTACGCTACCAGTGACATAGACAATGAGAAGTCTGGAGCCAGTGACAGCTCTCTAACAACCGCAGAGAGGAGGGCCTTACAACGTGACGCTTCATCGATCTACTTAAAAGGGGATTATCGCCTGCCGCTGACTCGCACGTCGTTCCTACAACCCTCACTAACCTACATCAAAACCGATGCCGATGGTGATGCCAACTCACTCGATTCAGTTGGTGGTGAGCTAAGTTACTTTAAGATCGTGAACCGTCACCAGTTCGCACTGACTGCTGGGTACACCAACCGCTCTTACGATGCGTCTAACCCGATTTACGGCAAAACACGTGACGAAGATGAACTGAGCTTGTTCGCTGCATACGAATACCAAGAGTTCATGGGCTGGCAAGACTGGTCATTGGTTTCGTTTGCTGGTTACTCAAAAACAGATGCCAACATCGACTTCTACGATGAAGACCAATACTTGTTCTCTGTTGGTATGAACTACCAATTCTAGGTAAAGACTGAGCCCGCCTCATTACGCGGGCTTTCTTTACACTGACTGAGCCGTCAATTGCTTGAGTAAACGATCCATTGCTCGATACCCCAAAGCTTCAGCAAGATGATGACGATCTATTTGTGGCTTACCGTCTAAATCCGCAATGGTGCGCGCAACCTTAATAATTCGGTGGTAAGCTCGAATGGATAACCCGAGCTGGTGCAAAACACTTTCCAAAAACTGCGCATCTTCTTTTTTCAGTGGGCAGTACTCCTCGATTTCTCGACTACCCAACAGCGCATTGACCTTATTGGAACGCTCCAACATACACACTCTAGCACTAACAACCCTTTGCTTAACGACCTCTGTGGGCTCACCACGATCACCACCTTCCGCTAGGGTACCTTTGGGCAATGCTGGGATCTCTAGCGACATATCAAAACGATCGAGCAAAGGGCCAGATAATCGACCCAAATAACGTAAAATCGTTTGCGGATTTACTCTCGATTGATTGCCTTCGTAGTAACCCGTAGGACTAGGGTTAAGAGCGCCCACCAGTTGAAAACGTGCAGGAAAACGAGTTTTACCCTGAGCCCTAGAGATAATGATTTCGCCAGACTCCAATGGTTCGCGCAGCGAGTCAAGCACCTTACGTTCAAACTCTGGCATTTCATCAAGAAACAACAATCCATTGTGCGCCAAAGAAATTTCTCCTGGCCTTGGAATCGTACCGCCACCCACTAAAGCGGCCATCGAGCTCGAATGGTGTGGTGCACGAAAAGGGCGTTGTTTCCAATTCAGAGCATTGATTTCCTGCTGAGTCAGTGACGCAACAGACGCGGTTTCCATAGCTTCCTCGTCACTCATTTCCGGCAACAAATCGCACAAGCGCGAGGCAAGCATAGTTTTCCCTGTCCCTGGTGGACCTAAAAATAGCAAATTGTGGTTTCCTGCTGCGGCAATCTCCAAAGCCCGCTTGCCTTGCTGCTGGCCAATGATATCTTGTAAATCACGCCCATTATTCATCGTTAGATTTACCATTGGCGTTTGATGTAGGCTCAGTTTTTTTTGACCGTAAAGATCGGCACACACTTCCAGTAAGCTTTGAGCAGATTTATGCTGTTCTTCACCCACTAAGGCGGCTTGATCCCCGTTGCTATTCGGCACGACCAAGCTTCGCTGTGCTTTATTGGCTGCAAGCGCTGCAGGCAATACCCCTTTCACTCCTCGCAGCTCACCCGACAAAGCCAGTTCACCAACAAATTCTTTTTCCGCCAAGCCGTTGACTGGAATTTGCTCTGAAGCGGCGAGAATACCAAGAGCAATGGGTAGGTCAAAACGTCCTCCTTCCTTGGGCAAGTCTGCAGGCGCAAGATTGACCGTGATTCGCTTAGCTGGAAACTCAAAGCGAGAATTGATAATTGCACTGCGTACTCTATCGCGTGATTCTTTGACAGTAGTTTCTGGTAACCCCACCAGAGTAAACCCCGGCATTCCATTGCTGATATGCACTTCTACCGTCACAGGTGGTGCTTCGACCCCCACAGATGCGCGACTGTAAATAATGGCTAGACCCATAACTTTCCCTACACTCTCTGCTATTCATTTATCTGTTTGATAATTTGCACACTTTTCTAACAATCTTGTTATATAGCGTGATGAGATGATGAGAGAATGTGAAAAAAGAATGACTTTTTGCTTGTCATGTAACGGAATTCTATGTTACCACTAATGACGTAGACAAATTCTTACCTTATTACGTAAGCACAACAATAGAAAAGAATATGAATTTCAACGCCCGCATTAACGCACTGATTGTCCTGATTATCGTGGTCATTATTGATTCCGCGCGGGGGCTGGTGGGCGAAAAATAAAACACCAAATTCAAAAAAACCCCCGCACTGAAAAGTCCGGGGGTTTTTTTCAACTTTAACGCTGAAAATCAGCGACAAAATAAACACTGACTCAGTCAGATAGACAGAAAAATAAAGAGCTCAGCCGCGAGCTGGCAGGAAGAATGGGAGCGCACATGACGTGCACAACAACACAACATTGCTACTTAGGTAGCCAAGGGGGCTTACGATGACAGGTGCTGAATTAGTCGTAGCCGCACTAAAACAACAGGGCATAAAAACCGTATTTGGCTACCCAGGCGGTGCTATCATGCCAATTTATGATGCACTGTATGATGGTGGCGTCGAGCACATCCTTTGCCGTCACGAACAAGGTGCAGCCATGGCCGCTATCGGTATGGCGCGTGCAACTCAGGACGTTGCAGTCTGTATGGCAACATCCGGCCCCGGCGCAACCAACCTTGTAACCGGTTTGGCCGATGCGTTTATGGACTCGATCCCAATGGTGGCGATAACAGGTCAGGTAGCCAGTTCTCACATCGGAACAGACGCTTTCCAGGAAATGGATGTGATAGGAATGTCGCTATCCTGCACCAAGCACAGCTACCTAGTGACTGAGATTGAAGATCTGGCACCCACTTTAGCCGAAGCGTTTGAAGTGGCCAAAACAGGCCGACCAGGGCCAGTGATTGTCGATATCGCTAAAGATGTTCAGTTGGCTCAAGCTCCAGTTAGTATTTTACCTCCATTCACTCCACCAACGAATCCCGTCCCTGAAGCAGCAGCCGTTTCTGCCGCTCAGGCGCTTCTTTCACAAAGTACCCGTCCTGTCTTTTATGTTGGTGGTGGTGTTCAACTGGGTAAAGCCACAGACTCCGTTCGCGAATTCTTACGTTTAAACCCAATGCCTTCGGTCAGCACCCTAAAAGGTTTAGGTACTATCGAACGTCACGATCCGCATTACCTTGGCATGCTAGGTATGCATGGTACTAAAGCCGCTAACTTAGTCGTGCAAGAATGTGATCTGCTGATTGCGGTTGGTGCGCGATTCGATGACCGAGTGACAGGTAAGCTAGAAACGTTCGCCCCTCACGCTCGCGTTATCCATATCGACATTGATGCTGCTGAGATCAACAAGCTGCGTCACGCCCATGCGCCACTGCGTGGTGATATCAATTCCCTTCTTCCTCAACTCGAACTGACTCAAGACATCACGCCATGGGTCAAGCACAGTGAAAGCCTGCGTAGTGGATTTAAGTGGCGTTACGACCACCCAGGTGATCTCATTTTTGCTCCGGGCTTGCTCAAAAAGTTGTCCGACATGATGCCTGATAGTTCGATGGTCTCAACCGATGTGGGACAGCATCAGATGTGGGCAGCGCAACATATTCAACCCCGAGACCCACAGAACTTCATCACATCTGCAGGCCTAGGCACCATGGGCTTTGGCCTTCCTGCCGCTATGGGTGCCGCGGTCGCACGTCCGGATGATCAGTCTATCCTTATTACAGGTGACGGCTCTTTCATGATGAACATTCAGGAACTGGGCACGCTAAAACGTCGCCAGATTCCGGTCAAAATCGTTCTATTGAACAACCAACGTTTAGGCATGGTACGTCAATGGCAATCGCTGTTTT
Organism: Vibrio sp. T11.5; assembly: GCF_027587155.1. Taxonomy (NCBI): domain Bacteria; kingdom Pseudomonadati; phylum Pseudomonadota; class Gammaproteobacteria; order Vibrionales; family Vibrionaceae; genus Vibrio; species Vibrio sp. T11.5. The sequence continues at coordinate 52,021 of NZ_JAPPTP010000021.1, read as the reverse complement.
TTGATGGTCGCCACAGTGAAACGATTCTGGATGACAATCCGGACTTCATCACTTTAGCAAGAGCGTTTGATATTCCTGGTAAAACGATCACAACAAAAGAAGAAGTTGAGCCAGCGATTCAGGAAATGCTGGAGAGTGAAACCTCGTACTTGCTGCACGTTTTGATCGACGAAGAAGAAAATGTGTGGCCACTGGTACCGCCAGGTGCTTCTAACAATGACATGCTGGAGAACACATAAGATGGAAAGATATCTAATCGACATAAAAGCAGACGATAAACCTGTGCTGCTGGAGCGTGTTCTTCGTGTTGTTCGCCATCGTGGTTTCATTGTTAGACAAGTTGCAGGTACACAGAATCATGAGAGCAAGATTGCCAGTGTGGAGATCATCGTCGACAGCGATCGTCCTATCTCCTTTCTGACCAATCAGATTGAAAAGCTCTGGGATGTGCGCACAGTTGAGGTAACACAAATCGCTAGTGACGAGCTACCAAATAACAACCTACAACAACAAATTTGTGCATAAAGGAAGGCAATAATGGCTACTACAACAGCGGATTACATTTGGTTTAATGGCAAGCTGGTACCGTGGAAAGAAGCAAATGTTCACGTACTGACTCATGCTATGCACTACGGCACTTCAGTATTTGAAGGTGTGCGCTGCTACAACACGCCTAAAGGGCCAATTATCTTCCGCCATCGTGAGCATGCAAAGCGACTGAAAGATTCAGCCAAAATCTACCGTTTCCCTATCCCTTACTCCGTGGATGAAATCATGGAAGCGACGCGCGAAACACTGCGCGAGAACAAACTCGATAGTGCTTATATTCGCCCACTAGGTTTTGTTGGCAATGTTGGCCTCGGGGTGTGTCCCCCGCAGGGCACCGAAATGGACCTTATCATCGCGGCTTTCCCATGGGGATCTTACCTAGGTGAAGAAGCCTTAGAAAAAGGGGTCGATGCAATGATTTCCAGCTGGAACCGCGCGGCGCCAAACACCATTCCAACCGCAGCGAAAGCTGGCGGTAACTACCTTTCTTCATTGCTGGTTGGCGGTGAAGCACGTCGTCATGGCTACGATGAGGGTATTGCATTAAGTGTTGATGGTTATTTGTCTGAAGGCGCAGGTGAAAACATCTTTGTGATTAAAGATGGATTGATCACCACGCCACCAGCAACCAGTGCCATCCTTCCGGGCATCACTCGTGATTCGATCATGACTATTGCTCGTGACAAAGGTTACGAAGTACGCGAAGCAAATATTGCTCGTGAAGCACTCTATCTCGCAGATGAAGTGTTTATGACAGGTACTGCAGCAGAGGTCGTTCCTGTTGCAACCATAGATAAAATTGACGTAGGCAGCGGTAAACGCGGCCCTATCACCAAAGAGCTGCAAGAAGCTTACTTTGGACTATTCAACGGCACCACTGAAGATAAGTGGGGCTGGTTAGATTACGTTTACCCAGCAGACGCGGCAAAATAAAGGAAGTAGTAAGATGCCTAAATACAGATCAGCAACCACCACTCACGGTCGTAACATGGCGGGTGCTCGTGCACTGTGGCGTGCAACTGGCGTAAAAGATGAAGATTTTGGTAAGCCAATTATCGCAGTTGTGAACTCATTCACTCAGTTTGTACCGGGCCACGTTCACCTCAAAGATATGGGCCAACTGGTCGCCGGTGAAATAGAAAAAGCTGGCGGTATCGCCAAAGAATTCAATACTATCGCGGTTGACGATGGTATCGCAATGGGCCACGGCGGCATGCTTTACTCACTGCCATCACGTGAGCTTATCGCTGACTCAGTAGAGTACATGGTGAATGCTCACTGTGCCGATGCCATGGTATGTATCTCCAACTGTGACAAAATCACTCCGGGAATGCTCATGGCGTCAATGCGCCTTAACATCCCAGTAATATTTGTTTCTGGCGGTCCAATGGAAGCGGGTAAAACTAAGCTTTCTGACCAAATCATCAAGCTAGACTTGGTTGATGCGATGATCCAAGGTGCAGACCCGAAAGTTTCAGACGAGCAAAGTGAACAGATCGAACGCAGCGCGTGTCCGACATGTGGTTCATGTTCAGGTATGTTCACAGCCAACTCTATGAACTGCCTGACTGAAGCGCTTGGTCTTTCTCAGCCAGGTAACGGTTCAATGCTAGCGACACACGCAGACCGCGAAGAACTATTTATCAACGCTGGTAAACGTATCGTTGAACTGACACGTCGTTACTACGAGCAAGATGACGAATCGGCGCTGCCACGCAATATCGCTACTTTTGATGCATTCGAAAACGCAATGGCGCTGGATATCGCGATGGGCGGTTCAACCAACACCATTCTCCACCTGCTTGCGGCAGCTCAAGAAGGCGAAGTGGATTTCGATATGGAAGATATCGACCGCCTGTCTCGCCAAGTACCGCACCTATGTAAAGTGGCACCATCTACTCAGAAATACCATATGGAAGACGTACACCGCGCGGGTGGTGTTATGGCTATCCTCGGCGAGCTGGATCGCGCAGGTTTGCTGCACAATGACGCACGCACCGTACTCGGTCTTTCAATGAAAGAACAGTTAACACAATACGACATCATCCAGACCGAAGATGAAGAGGTACTCAAGTTCTTCCGCGCAGGCCCTGCAGGTATTCGTACCACCAAAGCGTTCTCGCAAGATTGCCGCTGGGATCGCCTTGATGACGACCGGGCAGAAGGTTGTATCCGCACCAAAGAAAACGCCTTCAGCCAAGAAGGCGGCCTAGCAGTTCTGTCAGGTAACATCGCCCTTGATGGTTGTATCGTGAAGACCGCTGGTGTGGATGAAAGTATCCATAAATTCACTGGCCCTGCTGTAGTGTTTGAAAGCCAGGAAGATGCCGTTGAAGGCATCTTAGGCGGCAAAGTAAAAGCAGGCGATGTGGTTGTAATCCGCTATGAAGGCCCGAAAGGGGGCCCAGGCATGCAGGAAATGCTTTACCCAACCACTTACCTGAAATCAATGGGGCTTGGTAAAGAGTGTGCACTGCTGACGGATGGTCGCTTCTCTGGCGGTACGTCTGGCCTGTCCATTGGTCACGCTTCACCTGAAGCGGCGAATGGTGGCGCGATTGGTCTGGTAAAACAGGGCGATATGATCGCGATTGATATTCCAAACCGCTCTATTTCTCTAGAAGTCTCAGAGCAGGAACTTGCTGAGCGCCGTGCAAAACAAGACGAACTGGGCTGGAAGCCAGTCGATCGTCAACGTGAAGTTTCTTTTGCACTCAAAGCGTACGCAAGTATGGCAACCAGTGCTGACAAAGGGGCGGTACGAGACAAATCTAAGCTAGAGGACTAGCTTATGTCTGATTCTCTCTTTTCAGGGAAAGCTCAACAGACTGGCGCAGACTATCTGCGCCATATCTTAAGAGCCCCGGTTTATGAAGCCGCAACGGTGACGCCTCTGCAGGAGATGCCACGCCTGAGTGAACGAATTGGCAATAAGGTGCAAATCAAGCGCGAAGACCGCCAGCCAGTTCATTCGTTCAAACTGCGCGGCGCCTACAATATGGTTGCCAGTTTGTCTGAAGCGCAGAAGGCCGCTGGCGTGATTGCCGCCTCAGCGGGTAACCATGCCCAAGGCATGGCGCTTTCCGGCACTAAGCTTGGTATAAAAACTACGATTGTGATGCCAAAAACCACACCTGACATTAAAGTCGAAGCGGTTCGTGGTTTTGGCGGTCACGTGGTACTGCACGGCAATAACTTTGATGAAGCCAAAGCAGAAGCCGAGCGTTTATCTGAACAACATGGCTATACGTTTGTGCCTCCTTTTGATCACCCATTAGTGATCGCGGGCCAAGGCACCATTGGCATGGAGATGCTGCAACAGAATGGTCACCTCGATCATATCTTCGTCCCAGTTGGTGGCGGAGGTTTAGCAGCAGGTGTGGCAGTGCTGGTCAAACAACTGATGCCAGAAATTAAAGTCATTGCAGTTGAGCCTGAAGATTCAGCGTGTCTTAAAGCCGCTTTAGATGCTGGTGAGCCCGTCGTTCTCGATCAGGTCAGCATGTTTGCTGATGGCGTCGCGGTAAAACGCATCGGTGAAGAAACCTTCCGCCTGTGTCAAAAATACCTTGATGGGCACATTACCGTTTCCAGCGATGAGATTTGCGCCGCGGTCAAAGACATCTTTGAAGATACGCGTGCTATCGCAGAGCCTTCTGGCGCGCTAGCATTAGCTGGTTTGAAGAAGTACGCTGAGCAAAACGAGCTTAAGAACAGCAACCTAGGTACTGTTCTATCGGGTGCAAACACGAACTTCCACGGTCTGCGCTACGTCTCTGAGCGTTGTGAACTGGGTGAAAAACGTGAAGGCCTGCTGGCAGTCACGATTCCAGAACGCCAAGGCGCTTTCTTTGAGTTCTGTAACCTGATTGGTGGACGAGCGGTCACTGAGTTCAACTACCGCTACAACGATGACGATTTGGCCAACATTTTTGTTGGTGTCCGTCTACAAGGTGGGCAGGAAGAGCTGGAACACATCATTCACGATCTGCGTGAAGGTGGTTACCCTGTGGTCGACTTGTCAGACGACGAAATGGCCAAACTGCACATTCGTTACATGATTGGTGGTAAACCATCGAAGCAGCTTAAAGAACGCCTATACAGCTTTGAATTTCCAGAGTACCCAGGTGCATTACTGAAATTCCTCAGCACATTAGGTACACATTGGAACATCAGTCTGTTCAACTATCGCAATCATGGTGCCGACTATGGTCGAGTATTGTGTGGTTTTGAACTGGATGAAGCCGACTTATCGCGCTTTTCCGCCCATTTGCGAGAGCTGGGCTATCAATGCAAAGACGAAACCGACAACCCGTCGTATCAGTTTTTCCTTTCTTAATCATCAAAAAGCCAGTCAGGTGACTGGCTTTTTCTTTGCGACCCAATGCGACTTTCGGCAATGCACTGTATGCATGTATATAATGCTAAAGTTTCATTTTAGTCATAGTAACTTTCAGTCTACACTCAATATCAGTTTTTAAATGTTTGCTACCGCGTAGTGGAGACCATCTATGTTTAACGCACTGATTCTAAACCAAGAAGAAAAACGCACCATCGCCTCTGTAGAACAAATCGACGAAGCACAATTGCCTCAAGGCGACGTACTGATCGATGTCGATTACTCATCACTCAACTACAAAGATGGTCTGGCGATCACAGGCAAAGGTAAGATCATCCGCAACTTCCCAATGGTACCGGGCATCGATATGGCAGGCACCGTTGCCCACTCAGATGATGATCGCTACCAAGTCGGTGATAAAGTCGTGTTAACTGGCTGGGGTGTGGGTGAGAATCACTGGGGGGGGATGGCTCAACGTGCGCGCCTAAAAGCTGACTGGTTGGTACCACTGCCAAAAGGGATCGACAGCAAAAAGGCCATGATGGTCGGCACCGCTGGCTTTACTGCCATGCTCTGTGTTCAAACGCTGATCGACGCTGGTGTCAAACCTGAGTCAGGTGAAATTCTGGTCACAGGTGCCAGTGGTGGTGTGGGTTCAGTAGCGGTAACGCTACTGGCTAAGCTCGGCTACAAAGTAGCAGCGGTGACTGGCCGCATTGAACAAAATGGTCCTCTCTTAGAAAAACTGGGCGCAAGCCGCATTATTGATCGCGTCGAGTTTGAAGAACCCGCACGTCCGCTGGAAAAACAAGTTTGGGCTGGCGCCGTTGATACCGTGGGCAACAAAGTACTGGCTAAAGTACTGGCGCAAATGGATTACAACAGCGCAGTAGCTGCTTGTGGTTTGGCTGGTGGCTTTGACCTACCAACAACCGTGATGCCTTTTATTCTGCGTAATGTTCGCCTGCAAGGCATAGACTCAGTGATGTGCCCAACAGAGAAGCGTATCGCCGCTTGGGAAAAACTGGTTGAACTACTGCCTGAAAGCTACTTTGAGCAAGCCTGTACTGAAGTAGCTCTTGCCGATGCACCAAAGTACGCAGAAGACATCACTAACGGTCAAGTAACAGGTCGCGTTGTGATTAAGCTGTAATTCTAAGATTCAAAATAAAAGAGCCAGCATTGCTGGCTCTTTTTGTATCGATAGAAATCGTGTTAATCCAATCCCATGTCTGCGATACGTTTGGCAATCAAGCGACTACACTCTTCTCTCACCACAGATCGCAGCCATTCCTGTGCCGGTGAGTGCTCGCAACGTGCATGCCAGATCATCGAATAATCAAACGGCGTGAACTGGAACGGCAAAGGTTTAACCGCCAAGTCGTAACGCTCTGCAACCAGATAAGCTAAATCCGCTGGCACCGTAATAATCAGCGGCATGGTATCCACAATGGCCAATGCCGCTTCCAGATGATAAGCCCGCAGCACCATTTTTCGTTTTGGCTGATCGACCAGAGCCTGCTCAATTAACGTTTTGACGCCATCACTGATGGCGATCATCGCATGTGGATAGGTAAGGTAATCCTTTAAACTGAGTGATATGTTGGCCAACGGGTGCTGTTTAGATAAAAGGCATAAAACCCCTACACGACCGAGAATTTCACTTTGCAATGGCTCCACTGGACCAATAGGTCGGCATATGGCTAAATCCGCTCCCTCATACGTCAACTGATCAGCTAATCGGTCATGTTGCAGAGGTAGAAAGTTAATCGACACATTGGGCGCTTCCTGATAAATACGCGGCAAAGCAAAGGGCAGAATAGTCTGCATCGCATAGTCAGTGGTGGCGATATTGAAGGTGTTCTCAAAGCTTTGCGGTTCAGTTTGAATCGGAGACAACACCTGACGCAGCGACTCCAACGGCTCTCCCAGTGCTTTGTCGACCTCGAGCGCTTTTTCGGTTGGAATCAGATGCTGCCCCTGACGTGTAAACAAGGGGTCACCCAGCATATCACGCAGCCGACCTAACACTCGGCTCATCGCAGACTGGCTAAGATTAAGCCGATGTGCTGCTTTACTCACGCTGCACTCTTCGATTAAAACCCGCAACGCCACCAGCAAATTCAGATCACGGCGATAGATGTCTTCTAATTCCACAAATAGCCACTTAAAATGAAGGGTATATTTATTGAATTGTACTCTTTAGATAAAAAAAATCCCGCCTTTCAGCGGGGAAGCCCAAGAAAAATGGGGATAGTGTCGGAATGTAATTGAGCGTAGTTACAATTGAGAATGGTTGTTGGAAGTTCAACCATCAATTTTCTTGCTCTTCAGATGCGCTCGGCCAGCGATGCATCTCGAGCCAAATACCTACAACCGTCGCAACCATGCCGAACAAAGGCATAAACGACGATTCTGCTGGTGTACGTAAAACAAGTGCGCAAAAAGAAATAAAGCACAGCACGGAATAGATGGTTAGACGATCTAAAGCTGTCAACATAAGCGCTCCTTGTTTCAAATGTTACCAACTTGTTAACTAAGTTAAAACAATTTGATCGCTTTGCCAAGGGGTTATTGAATATTTTTTCTTCACCAGTATTATCTACCTCCTATTGAGGTAATAAAGATATGACCATGACAATCAATTCAGAACAGGCGACCCAAACTTTAGAGGCAGAAGGACTGCGCTGCCCAGAGCCAGTGATGATGGTCAGGAAGACAATCCGTAACATGCAAGAGGGTGAGATTCTACTGGTAAAAGCCGATGACCCATCCACCACACGTGACATTCCGAGCTTCTGCCGCTTTATGGATCACCAGCTAATTGCGGCTCAAACCGAAGAACTGCCTTATCAGTATCTGATCAAGAAAGGAATGGATTAGCGTTAACGCTAAACTCATTGAAATGAAAAACGGCTGCCTGGAGCAGCCGTTTGTTTATTCGTCATATTCAATGGTGTGGACTTCAGATTGTAATTTTTTCAGCTGTTTTCGCATTGCCCGCATTTCTTCATGCATTGGGATAATGTGCGCGACTCGAATCCAGGCCTCAACCGTCAATGCGGTCAACACAAATGAACCTGCAACAATCGGTAGCCACATGTCGGTCAGTACCATTGCCAGTAAACACAGTACCAAGCCGAAAGTGAATAGATAACTCTGACTTTTTGGGGTCATCCCCATATAACGTGTAAGCATAATGTTGCCCTCTCGCTATACTCTAGGTGTTTGAAGAAAAAACAGAATTCTTCTGACCTTGAGTAACATCATTCACACCGTTAAGTTAGCATGACAAGTATGACACTAATATGTCAACGATCACGCCCTTACACGAATTTAGCACAGAGTTTGATCTATCGCATTTCTCCACCAGATATCCGATTTTTCCCACACTTTAGCGACATTTCTACAAGAATGCTGCACCTACCGATAGAGCGATAAATAGCAGAGCGGTCAGCTTACGAATCAGGTTGAGCGGCATTTTATCAGCCGACAATTTACCAATCAAAACCACGGGAACATTGGCTGCCAGCATACCCAACGTAGTACCTATAATCACCAACGTCAGCGCGTCGGCAAACTGAGCCCCTAAGATAGAGGTAGCAATCTGAGTTTTGTCACCAATTTCAGCGATAAAGAACGCAATGAAGCTGGCAACAAACGGTCCTCGGTTGGAAATTTCATCGTCATCATCCAACTTATCTGGGATTAGCACCCAACCCGCCATAGCGAGAAAACTTGCCACCACAACCCACTTAAGCACCTCAGGTGATAAATAGTCGGCCACAACCACGCCTAACCAAGCCGCAAGGGCGTGATTGGCAATAGTAGCGAAGAAAATTGCGGCGATAATCGGTATCGGTTTTCGATAACGACTGGCCAACAGTAAAGACAATAGCTGGGTTTTGTCACCAATTTCGGCTAAAGCGACAGTGGTAATTGAAATAGCTAAAACGCTCACGACATGCTCATTGAGGCAGGGATAATTATTTTAAACCTAAGACAAACCTCGTGCCCCACCCCGGTTCACGATGTTTATCTAAGGTCTTGCTAAACCCATCAGACGATGAGTCTCGAGCGCCATGGTGATTGTGCACCAATTATGTTGACGAACGAACCAAACAATCAGGTTGATTGTGTTAGTAAGCTACTCCCCAAAGACTCAGGCAATTCTATCCAGCTCTATGTCATTTCTCAAGTAACAAAGTGGTCAAAAACTTCCTTTTAGGAAAATTTGGACGAATAAGCCATTAAAAATCCATTAAAGGAGAATTCTGACTAGGAATTAATCAAGATTAGCCCTACTCCCCTACGCAATATCTGGGTATACTTGATTGTTATTTTCATTATATTAATGTGCTGAAAGTGATAGAAATCGCCATGACTACGGCGAACATTTGATCAATAACAGCAACAGAAGAATCGCGCGAACCTGACTTATGCAAAAATACGATATCAAAACCTTCCAGGGAATGATCCTCGCGCTGCAGGATTATTGGGCTCAAAATGGTTGTACCATTGTTCAACCGCTAGATATGGAAGTGGGTGCGGGTACCTCTCACCCAATGACTTGTCTACGAGCGCTTGGCCCAGAGCCAATGTCTACAGCTTACGTACAACCTTCACGTCGTCCGACCGATGGCCGTTACGGTGAAAACCCTAACCGTCTTCAGCACTACTACCAATTCCAAGTAGCGCTAAAACCATCGCCAGACAATATTCAGGAGCTGTACCTAGGTTCTCTAGAAGTACTTGGTGTCGATCCTCTGGTTCACGACATTCGTTTCGTCGAAGATAACTGGGAAAACCCAACATTAGGCGCATGGGGCCTAGGCTGGGAAGTGTGGCTAAACGGCATGGAAGTGACTCAGTTTACGTACTTCCAGCAGGTTGGCGGCCTTGAGTGTAAACCAGTAACTGGTGAAATCACTTACGGTATCGAACGTCTCGCCATGTACATCCAAGAAGTAGACTCAGTTTACGATCTCGTATGGAACATCGCACCAGACGGCAGCAAAGTCACTTACGGTGACATTTTCCACCAGAACGAAGTGGAACAGTCTACGTACAACTTCGAGCACGCAGACGTCGATTTCCTATTCACTTTCTTCGACCAATGTGAAAAAGAAACTAAAGAGCTACTTGAGCTTGAGAAGCCACTGCCGCTTCCAGCTTACGAGCGCATTCTTAAAGCGGGTCATGCATTCAACATTCTTGATGCACGTAAAGCTATCTCGGTAACAGAACGCCAACGTTACATCCTTCGTATCCGCAACCTGACTAAATCGGTTGCAGAAGCGTACTACGCATCACGTGAAGCTCTTGGCTTCCCAATGTGTAAGAAAGAAGGCGAGGAGAAGTAATCATGGCAAAAGAATTTCTAATTGAACTGGGTACAGAAGAGCTACCACCAACGCAACTTCGCACCCTAGCGGAAGCGTTCGCAGCAAACTTCGAAGCGGAGCTTAAAGGTGCAGACTTAGCACACGAAGGCGTGAAATGGTACGCCGCTCCTCGTCGTCTAGCACTCAAAGTTGCTGCATTGGCTGAAGGCCAAGCGGACAAAGTGGTTGAGAAACGTGGACCAGCAGTTTCTGTCGCATTCGATGCGGACGGTAACGCGACGAAAGCGGCTCAAGGTTGGGCGCGTGGTAACGGCATCACAGTAGAGCAAGCTGACCGTCTCGTCACAGACAAAGGCGAATGGCTTCTTTTCAAACAAGAAGTGAAAGGCCAAGCAACGTCTGAAATCGTTGTCGACCTAGCAGCTAAAGCACTGGGTAGCCTGCCTATCGCTAAGCCAATGCGTTGGGGTAACAAGACTACTCAGTTTATCCGCCCAGTTAAAACACTGACTATGCTGATGGGCTCTGACCTTATCGAAGGTGAAATCCTAGGCGTAGCATCAGATCGCACTATCCGTGGTCACCGCTTCATGGGTGAGCAAGAATTCACGATTGAATCTGCAGAGCAATACCCAGCGATCCTAGAAGAGCGCGGTAAAGTAATGGCAGATTACGCAGCGCGTAAAGCGATCATCCTTGCTGACTCGCAAAAAGCAGCAGCGGCCGTTGGCGGTGTTGCTGATCTCGAAGATGACCTAGTTGAAGAAGTGACTTCTTTGGTTGAATGGCCAGTGGTACTGACGGCGAAGTTCGAAGAAGAGTTCCTAAAGGTGCCTTCTGAAGCGCTGGTTTACACCATGAAAGGTGACCAGAAGTACTTCCCAGTGTATGACGAAAACAAGAAGCTACTACCAAACTTCATCTTTGTTTCTAACATCGAATCGAAAGAGCCTCGTTATGTTATCGAAGGTAACGAGAAGGTAGTACGCCCACGTCTAGCGGATGCTGAGTTCTTCTTTAACACTGACCGTAAGCGTCCTCTTATCGACCGCCTGCCAGAACTAGAGCAAGCGATCTTCCAGAAGCAGCTTGGTACTATCAAAGACAAGACAGACCGCATCACAGAGCTTGCTGGCTACATCGCTGAGCAAATCGACGCTGACGTTGAGAAATCTAAGCGCGCAGGCCTACTGGCTAAGTGTGACCTAATGACATCTATGGTATTCGAATTTACCGATACTCAAGGTGTAATGGGTATGCACTATGCGACTCACGATGGTGAAGACGAGCAAGTTGCACTGGCACTTTACGAGCAGTACATGCCTCGTTTCGCTGGTGACGAACTGCCAAGCACTGGTATTTCATCTGCTGTCGCAATGGCTGACAAGCTAGATACGATTGTTGGTATCTTCGGTATTGGTCAAGCACCTAAGGGTTCTGACCCATTCGCACTTCGCCGCGCCTCTCTAGGTGTACTGCGTATCATCGTTGAAAACGGCTACAACCTAGACCTCACAGACCTAATCGCGAAAGCAAAATCTCTGTTTGGTGACCGTTTGACCAACGACAACGTAGAAGCTGATGTTATCGACTTTATGCTAGGTCGTTTCCGCGCATGGTACCAAGATGCAGGTTTCAGCGTGGATATCATCCAAGCGGTACTGGCGAATCGTCCAACCAAGCCAGCTGACTTTGACCAACGTGTTAAAGCGGTTTCTCACTTCCGTGAACTGGAAGCGGCAGAAGCTCTGGCTGCGGCGAACAAGCGTGTAGGCAACATCCTAGCCAAGTTCGATGGTGAGCTAGCAGCAGACATCGATCTATCGCTGCTACAAGAAGACGCAGAGAAAGCACTAGCAGAAAGCGTTGAAGTAATGACAGAAGCGCTAGAACCAGCGTTCGCAACGGGTAACTACCAACAAGCGCTAAGCAAGCTTGCAGACCTGCGTGAGCCAGTAGATGCTTTCTTCGATAACGTCATGGTAATGGCAGACGACGAAGCGCTGAAGAAAAACCGTCTAACGCTACTGAATAACCTGCGTAACCTATTCCTACAGATCGCGGATATTTCACTTCTGCAGAAGTAATATTTCGAACAATATAGGTTCTACAAAGCCCAACTCCTCGGAGTTGGGCTTTGTTTTTATCAGTGACGGAATTTTGTGCTTTGCCTCGTAACCACATTAAGGTATGTTCAGGGATTATCCGATTATCCTTAGACTACTACGCTCAAGGTGAGTCTTAGAATGACTAGCTTCGACTAGTCACTATGACACGTAAAGCAATCACAATGAATTAGGTATAACTACAAATGCAATTCTCTAAGTTTGGTGAAAAATTCAATCAGTATTCCGGTATCACGCGTTTAATGGATGACTTAAACGACGGCCTGCGCACGCCAGGTGCGATCATGCTCGGAGGTGGTAACCCAGCCGCTATTCCAGCCATGCTCGAATACTTTCGCCAAGCCAGTGAGGAGATGCTCGCCAACGGGGACCTCGTGGCCGCCATGGCCAACTATGATGGCCCGCAAGGCAAAGACGCGTTTGTAAAAGCTCTGGCCAAGTTATTAAAAGACACTTATGGCTGGAACATATCAGAAAAAAACATCAGCTTGACCAACGGCAGTCAGAGCGGTTTCTTTTATCTGTTCAACCTGCTGGCGGGTAAGCAGCCAGATGGCTCGCATAAGAAAATCTTGCTGCCTTTAGCGCCTGAATACATTGGCTACGGCGATGCAGGCGTTGATGAAGATATCTTTGTTTCTTACCATCCAGAAATTGAAATGCTCGACAATGGCCTGTTTAAATACCACGTTGATTTCGAACAGCTCAAAGTCGATGACTCAGTTGCCGCCATTTGTGCATCACGCCCAACTAACCCTACCGGCAACGTGCTCACTGATGAAGAAATCCATAAACTGGATAAACTGGCGCGCGAAAATAACATTCCGCTCATCATCGACAATGCCTATGGCCTGCCATTCCCGAATATCATCTTTGAAGATGTTCAGCCATTCTGGAACGAAAACACCATCCTATGTATGAGCCTGTCTAAACTCGGCCTTCCAGGTGTACGTTGCGGGATTGTGATTGCCAGTGAAGAGGTGACTCAGGCCATGACCAATATGAATGGCATCATCAGTTTGGCTCCAGGGAGTCTGGGCCCTGCGTTGGGTCATCATATGATTAAGAATGATGACCTGCTGAATCTCAGCACCAATGTTATCAAACCATTTTACAAGCAAAAGTCTCAGCGAGCTGTCGAACTGCTGCAAACGGCCATCACTGACTCACGCTTTCGCATTCACAAACCAGAAGGGGCGATGTTCCTATGGCTTTGGTTTGATGAGCTGCCAATCACCACTATGGAGTTATATCAAAGACTGAAAGCACGCGGCGTGTTAATCGTGCCAGGTGAGTATTTCTTTATTGGTCAGGAAGATGACTGGGAGCACGCACACCAATGTCTGCGCATGAATTATGTCCAAGAAGACGAAATGATGCAGAAAGGTATCAAGATTATTGCTGAAGAAGTCGAGAAAGCTTATCAAGAAGCCTAAGTAAACTGCTTCGGTTAGATCAAAAAAGAGCACCTAGATGGTGCTCTTTCACTCTTATTCCCGATCTATTTGGCTATTTAAAGCCAGTGGTTTCAAATATGACGAGTTAACCTTCGATTAGGTTTTTGCCACCAATCGCAATCTTACGTGGTTGCATCGCTTCAGGGATTTCGCGCTCTAGGTCAATGTGCAGCAGACCATTTTCCATGCTTGCACCCACCACTTTTACATAGTCTGCTAGCTGGAATTTACGCTCGAAATCACGCTCTGCGATACCTTGATACACGTATTGCTTCTCTTCTTCTGATTTACGCTCACCCTTAACAATCAGCATGTTTTCTTTTTGAGTAAGGTCTAGCTGCTCTTCAGCAAAGCCTGCAACTGCCATAGTAATACGGTAGTTGTTCTCATCTTTTTGCTCGATATTGTATGGAGGGTAACCGCCAGAAGTGTTCTTCGAAGTGTTCGCTTCCATCATGTTGAATAGACGGTCGAAGCCAATTGCGTTGCGGTAAAGTGGAGTGAAATCTACAGTTCTCATAATGCTATCCTCATAGTAAGCAATAGTCTTAGCCGTGAGTTTGCGCGGATCTATCTTGTACAGATCCTTGCCGACTAAGGGATTCGTTCACTACTCCTCGGGTTCTGCTAACTCTGGGACCTAGTGTCGAATCAAATTCAATTGTGTGCCTATAAAGTCATCCTCTCCTGAGCGATACCCTATTGGCGGTTAGTGAGGTTCTGTTTCTTCTCTCTTGAGCAAGACAGCTTCCCTCTTCAACAATAGATATGTGGATTGAGTAAAATAGTTTCAAGGGACCGGATTAAAAAATTTTCTACGCGCTTCTAGAGATCCCCAACTCCGTCGTTCCTCCCTCTTGAGGATGACGCTCCAACCAATTGAAAAATAATGAAAACATCAGAAACAAAAAAGGACCACCATTTCTGGCAGTCCTTTAAAAATTTAGTTTTTGAGACGAAGCTATTTCGTTTTAGTTCAAGGAAGAGGCGCGAAGCATACGAAGGTATGTGAGCACCTCTGACACAGAAATTAAGCGAAAGAGCGAAGTATCAAAGATACTAAACGTCCAAGTTGGCAACTTTAAGTGCGTTTTCTTCGATAAAGTTACGACGAGGCTCTACTTGGTCACCCATTAGCGTCGTAAACAGCTGATCTGCACCAACCGCATCTTCAATCGTTACCTGCATCATACGGCGCGTTTCTGGGTCCATTGTCGTTTCCCAAAGCTGCTCTGGGTTCATCTCACCCAGACCTTTGTAGCGCTGTAGGCTTAGACCACGACGTGACTCTTTGATTAACCAGTTCAATGCATCAACAAAGCTTGAAACAGGCTGAGTACGTTCACCACGCTTGATGTAGGCACCGCCTTCAATCAGGCCGTCAAGTGCTTCTGACAGATCGGCCAGCTTGCCGTATTCTTTCGAGTTAATCAGATCAATACTCAGCGCATGCTCATGCGTCACACCATGAGTACGTACAACAATTTTAGGTAGGTTTAAACCTAGCTCTGCATGTTGCTCAACTTCAAAGCTGTACTGGCTCGCACCGACTTCTTTGGCATTGAGCTGTTCAACCAACTGTTTAGTCCACGCTTCAACGGCTGCTGCATCATGGCACTGCTCAGCAGTCAGACGCGGTGTGTAGATAAGCTCATGAACCAATGCGTGTGGGTAACGACGGCTCATACGATCCACCAGCTTAATACCTGAGTTGTATTGCTTAACAAGGCTTTCTAGTGCTTCACCCGATAGGGCTGGCGCTTCTGCATTTACGTGCAGAGAAGCATTATCTAATGCTAATGCTACTTGGTATTGGCTCATTGCATCTTCATCTTTGATGTACTGCTCTTGTTTGCCTTTCTTCACTTTGTAAAGCGGTGGCTGAGCGATGTACACGTAGCCGCGCTCGATAAGCTCTGGCATTTGACGGTAGAAGAAGGTCAGTAGTAGCGTACGGATGTGAGAACCATCGACATCCGCATCGGTCATGATGATGATGTTGTGGTAACGCAGTTTATCTGGGTTGTATTCGTCACGACCGATACCACAGCCAAGAGCGGTGATAAGCGTCGCTACCTCTTGTGAAGAGAGCATCTTATCGAAACGCGCTTTCTCAACGTTAAGGATTTTACCTTTCAGTGGAAGAATCGCTTGGTTCTTACGGTTACGGCCTTGTTTTGCGGAGCCGCCTGCCGAGTCACCCTCCACTATGTATAATTCAGAAAGTGCTGGATCTTTTTCCTGGCAGTCTGCCAATTTACCTGGCAGACCTGCTAGGTCTAGCGCGCCTTTACGACGAGTCATTTCACGAGCTTTACGCGCCGCATCACGAGCACGAGCTGCGTCGATAATCTTAGTACAAACCGTTTTAGCTTCTGCTGGGTGCTCAATTAGGAACTCAGACAGTTTCTCACCCATAGCTTGCTCAACCGCTGACTTCACTTCAGAAGAAACCAGTTTGTCTTTAGTTTGGCTTGAGAACTTAGGATCTGGAACTTTAACTGAAATAACAGCCGTTAGACCTTCACGAGCATCATCACCAGAAGTCGCTGTTTTCGCTTTCTTCGAGAAGCCTTCTTTGTCCATGAACGAGTTCAGGGTACGCGTTAGGGCTGCACGGAATCCAGCAAGGTGAGTACCACCGTCGCGCTGAGGAATGTTATTGGTGAAACAGAAGATGTTCTCTTGGTAACCATCGTTCCACTGCATCGCGACTTCAACGGCAATCCCGTCTTCACGCTCTGCGTTAAAATGGAATACTTTTTCGATGATTGGTGTCTTGTTAGTATTCAAGTGATCAACGAACGCTTGGATACCACCTTCATACATAAAGTGATCTTGCTTATCTTCTTCACGCTCATCACGTAGCTTGATTGATACGCCAGAGTTTAGGAAAGAAAGCTCACGTAGACGTTTAGCTAGAATGTCATAGTGGAATTCTGTGTTAGAGAAGGTCTCTTCACTTGGCCAGAAACGGATTTCTGTACCTGTTTTGTCCGTTTCACCAATCACAGAAAGTGGCGCTTGTGGCTCACCGTGATGGTAAGTTTGAGTATGAATTTGACCACCTCGATGGATAGTCAGAGTTACTTGCTTTGATAGTGCGTTTACTACCGAAACACCAACACCGTGCAGACCACCCGAGACCTTGTATGAGTTATCATCGAACTTACCACCAGCGTGAAGTACCGTCATAATAACTTCTGCTGCTGATACGTTCTCTTCTGGGTGCATTTCGGTAGGGATACCACGACCATCATCGCGTACCGATACTGAATTGTCCTCATGAATTGTCACAACGATGTCTTGACAGTGACCCGCTAACGCTTCATCAATTGAGTTATCCACCACCTCGAAAACCATGTGGTGTAGACCGGTACCATCGTCCGTGTCGCCGATGTACATCCCCGGACGCTTACGTACTGCATCCAGGCCCTTTAGTACTTTAATACTCGATGAATCGTAATTTTCAGACATGAGTTATCTTCCACTATATATTTTGTTCTATTGTGCCATGTTCCACATGGAACATCCTGCCATTTTCGTCCAACATGTCGGCGATTTGGCTTTCTGTAATAGAACTGACAAAAACTTGCGCCCCCGTCTCCTTCAAGCAGTCTGCTAGACGCTTACGACGTTGACTATCTAATTCAGAGGCAAAGTCATCAATTAAGTAGACACATTGCTTGCCGGTCATTTCAGTGAGGTGTTGACCTTGCGCCACGCGCAGTGCACACACCATGAGCTTGAGCTGACCTCGTGACAGAACATCCTCAACCGGAGTCCCGTTCACTTTAATTTTTAAATCGGCTTTATTCGGACCACTAAAGGTGTAACCCAGTGCCTGATCCCGCTCAAAATTATTCTCAAGAATAGCCTGATAAGGTGTGTTCTTATCCCATCCTCGGTAATACTTCAGCTGGATCTCAAATTCGGGGAGAAATGTCTGACAGATTTCCGTGGCTTTCTCGGTCATCTGTTCAACATATGTGGCTCGCCACTGGCTGATGTTTTCAGCCAGCCTTGCCATCTCCTGATCCCAATACGACAGCTCACGATAGCTGGTGGCCGTTTTTAACAACGCATTGCGCTGTTTATTCAGACGCTTAAACCGCCCCCAAGCATCATAGAAAGCCGACTCAGTGTGAAACACACCCCAGTCGATAAATGCTCGGCGATGTTTGGGGCCATCCGTCAGTAAATCAAACCCTTCCGGATGGATCAATTGCAGTGGCAGAACCTGTGCCAATTGAGCCAGTTTTTGTCCGGATTGACCGCCTATTTTAACCTCTGTTGAGCCATCACGCTGCTTATTAATGCCAATTGGTAGCTCAAATTGATCCGAGTTCAAAAAACGGCCGTGTACAAACAGCTCCTCACAGTCATTTTGGATGACTCGCCCTGTTAAGGAGCTTTTAAAAGAGCGGCCGTGGCCAAGCAAGTAGATTGCTTCCAGAACACTGGTTTTGCCGCTGCCATTCGGACCTATAAGAAAGTTAAAGCCTGCTGATAGTTCAATATCACAGGCTTTAATGTTGCGAAACTGCTGAATAATAAGACGTGAAAGCGGCATGCTAGAGTCGAATCGGCATTACCACATACATAGCGCCGTCGTCGTCCACGTTTTCAATCATGGCACTGGCGTTAGCGTCTGACATGGACACGCGCACTTTTTCACAACGCAGAGTATTTAATACATCCAAGACATAGCTGACATTAAAGCCAATCTCAATTGGCTCACCTTCGAAGCTGACATCCAACATCTCTTCCGCTTCTTCTTGCTCCGGGTTGTTGGCGGTAATACGCATTTCCGTATCCGCTAAGTTAACGCGCACCCCACGGAATTTTTCATTCGATAAAATAGCGGCACGCGAAAAGGCCTGACGTAGCTCATCACATTCCGTTTCAAGCGTTTTAGTCGTCGTTTGTGGCATCACGCGACGGTAGTCCGGGAAACGACCATCAACCAGTTTAGAAGTAAAAACAAAGTTGTTCACTTCTGCACGAACATTAGAACTACCAATTTGCAATGTAACAGGCTGCTCAGGCGCATCCAGCAACTTAACTAATTCCAGTACACCTTTACGTGGCACAATGATTTGCTGCTGAGCAAAGTCCGCCCCTAGTTGAACCTGAGATACCGCCATACGGTGGCCATCAGTGGCAACACTGCGTAGTATCGTACCATCAATCTCAAACAACATGCCGTTGAGGTAGTAACGTACGTCTTGGTTTGCCATCGAGAATTGAGTTTTCTCAATTAATCCGCGTAATTCACCTTGAGTCAGCGAGACTTCGACTTCACTCTGCCAGTCTTCAATGTTCGGAAAATCGTTGGCAGGTAAAGTAGATAGAGAAAATCGGCTGCGTCCAGAACGAACTTGAACTCGGTCGCCTTCTAAAACAAAGGTAATAACAGAATCGTCAGGCAGACCACGGCAGATATCCAAAAATTTACGCGAAGGAACGGTCACACTGCCCGCTTCAAAATCGCCTTCCAAAGCGACACGGCTGATAAGCTCGACTTCCAAGTCTGTTGCTGTCATAGACAACATGTTGTCTTCAACTTTCAGTAACAGGTTACCCAAAATAGGAAGAGTTGGACGACCACCTAATGCGCCAGACACTTGCTGGAGCGGTTTAAGTAAGTGGTTACGTTCAATGGAAAATTTCATAGTACGCTCTTATCAGAATTCGTTTAACTAATACGGTATGATTCTATTTAGTGCTTAGAATACTGTGATTTAAGAAGAAAGGGTACGAATCAGGTTAGAATAATCTTCTTTGATGTCGTGACTCTCTTCGCGCAATTGTTCGATTTTTCGGCAAGCATGTAATACGGTAGTGTGGTCTCTACCACCAAAAGCATCGCCAATTTCAGGCAAGCTGTGGTTGGTCAGCTCTTTCGCAAGCGCCATTGCTAATTGACGCGGGCGAGCAACCGAACGCGAACGACGCTTAGACAGCAGATCTGCGACTTTAATCTTGTAGTATTCCGCCACCGTCTTTTGAATGTTATCGATCGTTACCAGTTTTTCTTGTAGAGCCAATAAGTCCCGCAATGCTTCACGAACAAAATCAATCGTAATTGGGCGACCAGTAAAATTAGCATTCGCAATCACGCGGTTTAAAGCGCCTTCCAATTCGCGAACATTCGAGCGCAGTCGCTTGGCGATAAAAAATGCGACTTCATCAGCAAGGTGGATTTGATGATCTTCGGCCTTTTTCATCAAAATCGCGACGCGGGTTTCCAGTTCAGGCGGCTCGATCGCCACCGTCAATCCCCAACCAAAGCGAGACTTTAAGCGATCTTCTACACCACTGATCTCTTTTGGATAACGGTCAGACGTCAAGATGATCTGTTGATTGCCTTCTAAAAGCGCATTAAAGGTATGGAAGAATTCTTCCTGAGAACGCTCTTTGTTGGCAAAGAATTGGATATCATCGATCAACAGGGCATCAACACTGCGGTAGTAACGTTTAAACTCTTCAATCGCGTTGTTTTGCAGCGCTTTTACCATGTCCTGAACAAATCGCTCCGAGTGCATGTAGACTACTTTAGCATTTGGCTTGTTATCCACAATCGCATTGCCAACTGCATGCAGCAAATGCGTTTTACCTAAGCCCGTGCCACCGTAGAGGAATAATGGATTGTACGCTGCACCTGGATTATCTGCTACCTGACGAGCGGCGGCTAAACCGAGTTGGTTTGATTTACCTTCAACGAAGTTGTTGAACTTGTGCTTAATATTCACATTTGAACGGTGGTTGATTTCTGCCACCTGCTGCTCGTCATCATCCCACGTTTTATGCACTGGTTTACGCGCTTGGAGCTGAGCGGGTGCCGAAGATTCTGCCGCCACATCAGCAGGCGTGCGCTTGGGCGCTGGCTTAGATGCAGAAACAGGGCGACTCCCCACTTCAAAACGTAAACTCGGAATGTCATTGCCGCAGTATTCCTGCAACAAACGATTAATGCTGTTGAGGTAGCGATCGCGAACCCAATCCATCACAAAGCGATTAGGTGCGAATAAAGTGAGAGTATTGTCATTGAGCTCCGCTTGTAACGGACGTACCCACATACTGAATTCTGTAGCTGGTAGCTCTTCTTGAAGCTGCTGCATACATTGCAACCAAAGCGAAGATGACACGGTGCCCCCACTCAAAGTTAATGATCGAAAAAGATTGGCAATTTTACCTGTTGATAACCAAGATCGCCAGCAAATGATCGACGATCCAGTGAATAAGATCTAAGTTATTCACAATATTTACGTCATTATCCGCTAGATCAACACAAGCTGCCCTATTCTTACTCACATAAAGATCCACATTTGCGCTTTTTCTCACAGATCCATCATCTGGTGATAAGTCTGTGAATCAAGCTTTTGTAAGATGTGATTTTATTCCGAACTCTTCTCTTGATTTTTTGCTACGTCTCAATCCATACACTGGCGACTGATTCATACATTATCTTATTCCACAGACGTCTAGGTTATTGCTCTTGGTTATTTATCTAATTAACTAAAGTGACAGTAGTATTTGTGTCCATAAAACTATGGAGTTGTACTATGAAAAACTGGATTAAAGCTGCTGTAGCAGTAGTTGCACTTTCTGCTGCAACGGTTCAAGCCGCCACTGAAGTTAAAGTCGGTATGTCTGGCCGCTACTTCCCCTTCACTTTCGTTCAGCAAGACAAGCTGCAAGGCTTTGAAGTGGACCTGTGGGATGAAATCGGTAAGCGTAACGATTACAAAGTGGAGTACGTCACAGCAAACTTCTCTGGTTTGTTTGGTCTGTTAGAGACAGGTCGTATCGATACGATTTCGAACCAAATCACAATGACGGACGCGCGTAAGGCCAAATACCTTTTCGCCGACCCTTACGTTGTTGACGGTGCCCAGATAACGGTTCGCAAAGACAACGACAGTATCAAAGGTATTAAAGATCTGGAAGGCAAGACAGTGGCCGTGAACCTAGGTTCAAACTTTGAACAGTTGCTACGCAACTACGACAAAGATGGCAAGATTAAGATCAAAACTTACGATACTGGTATCGAACACGATGTGGCACTCGGTCGTGCAGACGCTTTTGTTATGGACCGTCTGTCCGCACTTGAGCTAATAAAGAAAACTGGCCTTCCACTACAATTGGCTGGTAAACCTTTTGAGACGATTCAAAACGCTTGGCCTTTCGTTGACAATGACAACGGCAAAAAGCTTCAGGCTGAAGTCAATAAAGCACTGGCTGAAATGCGTGCTGACGGTACACTAGAAAAAATTTCTCAGAAGTGGTTTGGGGCTGATATTACTGAATAACCACTCTTGAGTATCGCCCGTCCGTTTGAGACACTCAATCGGATTTGCTCTTAACCCACTGCTCTCCTTCCTTTGCAGTGGGTTTTGCTTTTGTATACAGGCCTATTTTTCACTGGGATACGTTATGGGATTCGATTTTAACTACATGCTGAACCTGATGCCAATACTGCTCAAGTATTTGGGCACCACCATGGAAATGGCGACATGGGGTTTAGTATTTTCACTGATTTTAGCCGTCATTTTAGCGAATATCCGTGTATTTCGCGTTCCTGTACTTGATCAGTTGAGCCAACTCTACATCAGCTTCTTCCGTGGAACGCCACTGCTGGTTCAGCTGTTTTTGCTTTATTACGGCTTACCACAGATTTTTCCATTCCTCGTCGGTTTGGATGCGTTCGGCGCGGCAGTGATTGGTTTGACCCTGCACTTTGCTGCCTACATGGCCGAGAGCATCCGCGCCGCGATCATTGGTATCGATCGTAGTCAGATGGAAGCCAGCCTTTCAGTAGGTATGACTACGACACAGGCGATGCGTCGAGTGATCTTACCGCAAGCAACTCGTGTGGCTCTGCCATCATTGATGAACTACTTCATTGATATGATCAAATCAACCTCTCTAGCCTTTACACTAGGTGTGGCCGAGATAATGGCAAAAGCGCAAATGGAAGCTTCTTCAAGTTTCCGCTTTTTCGAGGCCTTCCTTGCAGTCGCTTTGATTTACTGGGGCGTTGTAGTGATACTGACTCGCGTGCAAATCTGGGCAGAAGCTAAGTTGAATAAGGCATACGTAAGATGATCAAGTTAGACAACATTCACAAACGCTTTGGTGAGACACAAGTCCTTAAAGGCATCGATCTCGACATCAAACAAGGCGAGATTATCGTCATTATTGGCTCTAGCGGTACGGGTAAATCTACCCTGCTGCGCACGGTGAATTTTCTAGAAAATGCCGATAAAGGCGTCATCACCATTGATGACGTCAGCGTGGATACTGAAAAGCACACTAAAGCGGAAGTATTGGCTCTGCGACGTAAGACAGGGTTTGTTTTCCAGAACTACGCCTTGTTTGCCCATATGACCGCCCGTCAGAATATTGCTGAAGGCCTCATCACCGTCCGCGGCTGGAAGAAAGACCAAGCATTGGCACGAGCTCAGCAGATTCTTGACGACATCGGCCTTGGCGATAAAGGAGACAGTTATCCAGCAGCGCTGTCTGGTGGCCAGCAGCAACGTGTGGGTATCGGACGTGCGATGGCACTTCAACCTGAGTTATTGCTGTTTGACGAACCGACCTCAGCACTGGACCCAGAATGGGTGGGCGAAGTTCTTCAGTTAATGAAGGAGTTAGCAACTAAACACCAAACCATGCTGGTGGTCACACACGAAATGCAGTTCGCCCGAGAAGTGGCGGATCGCGTGCTCTTTATGGCGGAAGGCAATATCGTTGAGCAAGGCTCTCCACAGGATATATTTAATAATCCACAGGATCCTCGTTTACAGAGATTCCTTCGCCAAGTAGGTGCTGAGTAAAGATCACCAAAGAAGATCGCTTGATCCTTGAGATTTTGCTCACACTACGTATAATCGCTCGGCCGGAATTTAGCAGTTGCTCAATGATTGACACTTTGTGTGACTGTGATTACAATTCCGCCTCTTTGTTGAGAGGCGTCGGTTTGTCCTCTTTGTATATAAAGAAGAAAAAAAGTCCCACGCCGGGTTAACTAAGAACCTAAAACTACTGATCAGTAAAGGTAATTATCATGAAACGCACTTTTCAACCTTCAGTTCTAAAGCGCAAGCGTACTCACGGTTTCCGTGCACGTATGGCTACTAAGAACGGTCGTGCAACAATCAATGCACGTCGTGCAAAAGGCCGTAAGCGTCTTTCTAAGTAATCTTCGATTATTTTGAAAACGTACGCGTTCGATCGGGAGTTACGTCTGTTAACTCCCGAGCATTATCAAAATGTCTTCCAGCAAGCTCATCGAGCTGGCTCACCACATTTCACCATCATTGCTCGCAATAACAACCTATCTCACCCTCGATTAGGTTTAGCCGTTCCAAAAAAACAGATTAAAACCGCCGTTGGTCGCAATCGTTTTAAACGCCTTGCTCGTGAAAGTTTTCGTAACAATCAACATCAGCTTGCTCACAAAGATTTTGTTGTGATTGCCAAGAAAAGTGCCCAAGATCTGAGCAATGAAGAATTATTCAAACTGTTTGATAAATTATGGCAGCGCCTGTCTCGCCCTTCGCGTGGGTAGCAATCGGATTCGTCCGTCTTTATCAAGGTCTTATTAGTCCGCTTATCGGACCACGCTGTCGTTTTACTCCGACCTGCTCCACTTACGCCATAGAAGCACTAAAAGCTCACGGTTTTGTAAAAGGGTGTTGGTTATCAAGCAAACGTCTATTAAAATGCCACCCTTTGAATGAGGGCGGTTTTGATCCCGTTCCACCAGTCCAGAAACAAGACAGAGATAAATAACGATGGATTCTCAACGTAATATCCTGTTAATCGCGCTAGCACTGGTTTCTTTCTTGTTGTTTCAACAATGGCAAGTCGCAAAGAACCCAGCACCGCAGCCGGTTGAACAGGCACAATCAAGCAGTACCTTACCTGCCCCTACTCTTGCGGATGATTTAGATCCCGCACCTGCGCAACAAGCGTCTGCTAAAACGATTACCGTGACAACTGACGTCTTGACTCTGTCGATTGATACGGTTGGTGGTGATGTTATCACTGCAGACCTGAACCAATACTCTGCAGAACTGGATTCATCCGACCCGTTCGTCTTACTGAAAAACGAGCCAGGCCATCAGTTCATTGCGCAAAGTGGTTTAGTCGGCCCTCAAGGTATCGATCTGAGCAGCTCAAATCGTCCGGCTTACTCAGTGAATGCGGATAGCTTCACCTTGGAAGACGGTCAGGATGAACTTCGCGTCCCAATGACATACCAAGCAAATGGCCTTGAGTACACCAAAACATTTATTGTTAAGCGCGGCAGCTACGCGGTTGACGTTGAATACGATGTGGTCAACAACTCAGGTAACAACGCGACATTTGGTATGTACGCTCACCTGCGTCAGAACCTAATGGACGCGGGCGGCAGCATCACTATGCCAACTTACCGTGGCGGTGCGTACTCAACCGAAGATACGCGTTACAAAAAATACAGCTTTGACGATATGCAGGATCGTAACCTGTCTATCAACCTACCTGATGGCCAGGGTTGGGCAGCGATGATCCAACACTACTTTGCATCAGCATGGATCCCTCGCAACGAACCAGGCACTAATCTGTACACTCGTGTGATTGGTAACCTGGGTGACATTGGTGTTCGTATGCCGAACAAAACCATCGCAACGGGTGATTCAGCAAAATTCAACGCGACACTTTGGGTAGGTCCTAAACTTCAGGAAGAAATGGCAGAAACCGCGCCGAACCTAGATTTGGTTGTGGATTACGGCTGGCTATGGTTTATCGCTAAACCACTGCACATGCTACTGTCATTCATTCAAAGCTTTGTGTCTAACTGGGGTCTAGCGATCATCGCTCTGACCTTCATTGTACGTGGTGCTATGTACCCACTGACAAAAGCACAGTACACCTCAATGGCAAAAATGCGCATGCTACAGCCTAAACTGCAAGCGATGCGTGAGCGTATTGGCGATGACCGCCAGCGTATGAGCCAAGAAATGATGGAACTGTACAAGAAAGAGAAAGTAAACCCACTAGGTGGCTGTCTACCTCTACTTCTACAGATGCCTATTTTCATTGCACTGTACTGGGCATTAATGGAATCGGTGGAACTGCGTCACTCGCCATTCTTTGGTTGGATCACTGACTTGTCAGCGCAAGACCCTTACTACATCTTGCCGCTACTGATGGGTGCATCCATGTTCCTGATCCAGAAGATGAGCCCAACCACAGTGACAGATCCAATGCAGCAGAAGATCATGACGTTCATGCCTGTTCTGTTCACTGGTTTCTTCCTGTTCTTCCCGTCAGGTCTGGTTCTTTACTGGTTAGTATCGAACATCGTGACTCTGATCCAACAGACGCTGATTTATAAGGCGCTGGAGAAGAAAGGCTTGCACTCAAAATAACGAGTCGGCGTAAATAATCGAGAAAGGCGACCAAAAGGTCGCCTTTTTGTTTTTGGCTGATTACAATTCATTTCATTCACTATTTACCCTCACAGGGTATGCATCGCACAGGCTACTACTATGACTACAGAGACCATTGTCGCTCAAGCAACTGCGCCCGGACGAGGCGGTGTCGGCATTATTCGCGTATCCGGTCCCCTTGCAGCCAAAGTCGCTTCTGAGGTAACAGGCAAAGAGTTACGTCCAAGATACGCCGAGTATCTACCATTTACGGCTCAGGATGGTACTCAGCTCGATCAAGGTATCGCGCTGTACTTCCCTAATCCAAACTCCTTTACCGGAGAAGATGTTCTAGAACTGCAAGGCCATGGCGGCCCAGTCGTTATGGATATGCTGATCAAGCGCATCCTGCAAATTCCCGGGATCCGCACAGCTCGCCCGGGTGAGTTTTCAGAGCGCGCTTTCCTCAACGACAAGCTCGATTTAGCCCAAGCAGAAGCCATTGCGGACTTAATTGATGCCAGCTCAGAACAAGCGGCAAAATCGGCCCTTAAATCACTTCAAGGCGCGTTTTCAAATCGAATACAAACTTTGGTAGAGTCTCTGATACACCTGAGGATCTACGTTGAAGCCGCAATTGATTTCCCCGAAGAAGAAATCGACTTTCTTGCCGATGGTAAAGTCTCTGCCGACCTACAGACGATTATTGATAACCTCACAGCCGTGCGCAAAGAAGCGACACAAGGCGCTATCATGCGTGAAGGGATGAAGGTGGTCATTGCCGGTCGACCAAATGCAGGCAAATCCAGCCTTCTGAACACTCTGTCAGGTAAAGAGTCTGCCATTGTGACCGACATTGCTGGCACCACCCGAGATGTATTGAGAGAGCACATCCATATTGATGGCATGCCACTGCATATCATCGATACAGCAGGTCTGCGCGATGCGTCAGATGAAGTCGAAAAAATAGGTATCGAACGAGCGTGGGAAGAAATCGAGCAAGCCGACCGCGTTTTGTTCATGGTTGATGGCACCACCACAGATGCCACTGACCCGAAAGAGATTTGGCCTGACTTCGTCGATCGATTGCCGAACAATATCGGCATGACGGTGATCCGCAATAAAGTCGATCAAACCGATGAAATACTTGGCATCTGTCATGTTAACGATCCAACGCTGATTCGTCTGTCGGCCAGAACAGGTCAGGGCGTCGAATCACTACGTACGCACCTTAAAGAGTGCATGGGCTTTGCGGGTGGGCACGAAGGCGGCTTTATGGCTCGTCGTCGTCACCTAGAAGCACTGGAAAAAGCGGCTCAACACCTTGATATAGGTCAGCAGCAACTGGAAGGTTACATGGCGGGCGAAATCCTTGCAGAAGAACTGAGAATTGCGCAGCAGCACCTCAATGAAATCACCGGAGAGTTCAGCTCAGATGACTTGCTCGGGCGGATCTTCTCCTCCTTCTGCATTGGCAAATAATCCCCATACGCGCGACTTCTGAGTCGCGTGTTTTTTAGGTAAAAGGAAACCCTATGATCCAAATAATTACTGGCAGTACATTAGGCGGTGCTGAATACGTTGGCGATCATCTCAGTGATCTCCTAATTGAAAAAGGTTTTGAGACCTGTATTCATAATCAACCTGATCTGAGTGAGATCCCGGCTGAAGGTACCTGGCTACTAATCACTTCCACCCATGGTGCCGGTGAATACCCAGATAACATTCAGCCATTTATCCAAGCCCTGCAAAACACTCCTCCAAGAATGTCAGGGGTTAAGTATGCCGTGATAGCGATTGGCGACTCCAGTTACGATACATTTTGTGCTGCGGGCCAACATGCTCATGCGCTACTCGAGGATATCGGTGGTACACCAGTTGCAGACTGTCTGACAATCGATGTGCTCAGTCATGATGTCCCTGAAGATGCCGCTGAGGCTTGGCTAGCCGACCATATTGATAGCCTATAACCCCAATAAGGAAGTGATTGCTCATTGTCATTTCCTTTCTTCTTTCTCAATCCGGTTAAATTTAAATCGTTACCCTTGTGGATAAAGTACAAAGTATCCGGTGATTAACCTATAGTTATCCAAATAATAACTCTTAACTCATTTTTCACCTGTGAATAACTAGCCATTTTGATCTCAGGTAATCCTCGATCTGATCCAAGCAAGATCACATCATTTGATCTGTTTAAGATCCATGATCTTATTGATCATTTTTTACTTATCCACAGAGATCGTCGATCCTTATAATAGATCTAATAAAAGATCATATATAGAGATCCTATATTAATAAGCTTTGTCAGAGGCTTAGATTAAAAACGCGAAAAGCGATTTTCTATCAATGTGAAAGCAGGTAGAATAGCGCTCCTTTTTATCTGCCCATCTCTCTATTGAATACCAGAGGTCAGTTCATGCTTTATCACGAAAAATTTGACGTCATTGTTGTCGGTGGCGGACACGCAGGAACGGAAGCCGCACTCGCATCAGCTCGCACAGGACAAAAAACGCTGTTATTGACGCATAACATCGACACTTTAGGTCAGATGTCATGTAACCCAGCCATTGGCGGTATAGGTAAAGGCCACCTAGTCAAAGAAGTCGACGCGATGGGAGGCTTAATGGCCCAAGCTATCGATCACGCTGGTATTCAATTTAGAACCCTCAATGCATCCAAAGGTCCCGCAGTTAGAGCAACTCGTGCTCAAGCTGACCGTGCTCTGTACAAAGCTTATGTCCGTGAGGCTTTAGAAAATGCACAAAACCTAACTTTGTTCCAGCAATCTGTCGATGATCTGATTGTTGAGCAAGACAAAGCCGTAGGTGTTGTGACGCAAATGGGGCTTCGTTTCCACGCGAAAGCCATTGTATTAACAGTTGGTACTTTCCTTGGCGGTAAGATCCATATTGGTATGGAGAGCTCATCAGGGGGCCGTGCAGGCGATCCTCCATCGATCGCTTTAGCGGATCGTTTACGCGAACTGCCATTCAGAGTTGATCGCCTTAAAACAGGTACGCCACCAAGAATTGATGCACGTAGTGTTGATTTCTCCCAGTTGGAAACACAACATGGTGATAATCCAACACCAGTATTCTCCTTTATGGGCCAAAGAACGCAGCACCCACGTCAGATCCCATGTTTTATCACCCACACCAACGATCAAACACATGAAGTGATCCGCAATAACTTAGATCGTAGCCCTATGTATGCGGGCGTAATCGAGGGAATCGGTCCACGCTACTGCCCGTCGATTGAAGACAAAGTAATGCGTTTTGCTGACAAGAACAGCCATCAGATCTTTATCGAGCCTGAAGGACTGAACACGCATGAGCTTTATCCAAACGGTATATCAACCAGTTTGCCGTTTGATGTCCAAGTTCAAATTGTCCGTTCCATGAAAGGGTTTGAAAATGCCCACATCGTGCGACCAGGCTACGCGATAGAGTATGATTTCTTCGATCCACGTGATTTAAAACAGACTTACGAAACTAAATTTATTAATGGTTTGTTCTTCGCTGGCCAGATCAACGGTACCACTGGTTACGAAGAAGCTGCTGCGCAAGGCTTAATGGCTGGCTTGAACGCGAGTTTGTACAGTCAGGACAAAGAAGGTTGGAGTCCACGTCGTGATCAAGCTTACGTTGGCGTCTTGATTGATGACTTGTCCACGATGGGGACGAAAGAGCCATATCGAATGTTCACTTCACGCGCCGAGTATCGCTTGTTGCTGCGTGAAGATAACGCGGATTTGCGTCTAACAGAGCAGGCGCGTGAACTTGGTTTGATCGATGATCTTCGTTGGGCACGTTTCAACGAAAAGATCGACAACATGACCAAAGAGCGCCAGCGCCTGAAAGACACTTGGATGAATCCTAAATCACAAGGTATTGATGCGCTTAACCAATTACTAAAAACACCAATGGTGCGTGAAGCCAGTGGTGAAGATTTGCTGCGTCGTCCTGAGATGACCTATCAACAGCTGACAGAGCTAGAGGCCTTTGCGCCTGCGATGGAAGATCATCAGGCGGCAGAGCAAGTGGAAATCCAAGTTAAATACGAAGGTTACATTAAGCGTCAGCAAGACGAGATTGAAAAATCTCTACGCCATGAACATACGCACCTGCCACTTGATATGGATTACGCCAACGTGAAAGGCCTATCGAATGAAGTGGTGGCGAAATTGAATGAATCTAAGCCTGAATCTATTGGTATCGCATCACGCATTTCTGGAATTACACCAGCGGCTATTTCCATCTTGTTGGTTCATCTTAAGAAGCAAGGCATGCTGAAAAAAGGTGAGGAGGCATAATGAGTGTATTACGCCGTCAATTGGACTCACTGATTGCTAAAACCACGCTTGAAGTTTCAGATCGTCAACGAGAGCAACTTGTTGGTTATGTTGAAATGCTCAACAAATGGAACAAAGCTTATAATCTGACATCTGTACGTGATCCTAGTGACATGCTGGTGAAACACATTCTAGATAGCATAGTGGTCAGCACTCACTTACAAGGCCAACGTTTTATTGATGTTGGTACAGGTCCTGGCCTACCGGGGATCCCTTTGTCTATTATGAATCCAGACAAAGAGTTCTATTTGCTTGATAGCCTTGGCAAGCGTATTCGCTTCATAAAACAAGTGCTGCATGAACTCAAGATCGGTAATGTTACGCCGATTCAAAGCCGTGTTGAAGAATTTCAGCCACAAGACAAATTTGATGGCGTGTTGAGCCGAGCATTTGCTTCTATGGTTGATATGGTGGAGTGGTGTCATCACTTACCAAAAGAACAAACGGGCTGTTTTATGGCCCTCAAGGGCCAACTGCCTCAAGATGAAATTGACCAGCTTCCAGATTGGTGTTCTGTGACCGACATCAAAGCTTTACAAGTTCCTGAATTGGAAGGTGAGCGTCATCTAGTAATCTTAACCCGCAAGGAATAAAAGCGAGGTTCACCGTGGGAAAAATCGTAGCAATCGCCAACCAGAAAGGTGGAGTTGGTAAAACAACAACGTGTATCAACTTAGCCGCGTCTATGGCCGCGACCAAGCGTAAGGTCTTGGTGATTGATCTCGACCCGCAAGGTAACGCTACTATGGCTAGTGGCGTAGATAAGTATCAGGTGGATGCCACTGCTTATGAGTTGTTGGTTGAAGACGTCGCCTTTGATGATGTCGTGTGTCGCAAAACCTCTGGCAATTATGATTTGATTGCCGCCAACGGTGATGTTACTGCCGCTGAAATCAAACTAATGGAAGTGTTCGCACGTGAAGTTCGTCTTAAGCACGCTCTTGCGTCAGTTCGTGATAACTATGATTTCATCTTTATCGATTGTCCTCCATCGCTAAACCTTCTTACAATCAATGCCATGGCCGCAGCAGATTCGGTCTTGGTTCCTATGCAGTGCGAGTATTTTGCACTGGAAGGTTTAACAGCATTAATGGATACCATCAGTAAGCTGGCAGCGGTGGTAAATGAAAATCTTAAAATCGAAGGTCTGCTTCGCACCATGTATGACCCTCGTAACCGCTTGTCAAACGAAGTGTCCGATCAGTTGAAAAAGCACTTTGGTAACAAGGTGTACCGCACTGTTATTCCGCGTAATGTTCGTCTGGCTGAAGCGCCAAGTCATGGTAAACCAGCCATGTACTACGACAAATACTCCGCAGGCGCAAAAGCGTATCTGGCTCTAGCCGGAGAAATGCTGCGCCGCGATGAAGTCCCTGCATAACCCAACCAAAGGAATTTGTCTCATGTCTAAACGTGGTTTAGGTAAAGGGCTTGATGCTCTGCTTTCAACGAGCTCGCTCGCACGTGAAAAACAGCAAAGTGCACTGCACAGCCAAGAGCTTTCCTCTGATGGGGAACTGACGGATTTAAGCATCAACAGCCTTAAGCCTGGTGTCTATCAGCCGCGTAAGGATATGGAGCCTGAAGCACTGGAAGAACTAGCGGCTTCGATAGAGTCTCAGGGGATTATTCAGCCGATTGTGGTTCGTCAGGTTGAAAATGACAAATTTGAAATCATCGCAGGGGAACGACGTTGGCGTGCGGCACGTAAAGCGGGTCTAAAGCAGGTGCCGTGTGTGATCAAAAACGTTGACGATCGCGCAGCTATAGCGATGGCGTTGATCGAGAACATTCAGCGGGAAGATCTTAATGTGATCGAAGAGGCGGTCGCTCTAGATCGTCTTCAGGAAGAATTTTCTCTCACCCACCAGCAAGTGGCTGAGGTGATCGGTAAGTCGCGCGCTACTGTGAGTAACTTGTTGCGACTGAATCAGCTGGAAATGGACGTCAAGTATCTCCTTTCGGAAAAAATGCTCGAAATGGGTCACGCACGTGCACTCTTGGCATTGGAAGGAGAACAGCAGGTTGAGGTCGCTGAGCTAGTCGCGAAGAAGCGAATGACTGTTCGTCAGACAGAACAGTTAGTGAAAAAGTGTCTCCAGCCGCAATCTGAAGAGAAAAACGAGCTTCAAGACACTGAGGCACAACAAATGTCACAGAAATTGAGTGAAATGCTCAGTGCTAAAGTGGCAATCGTGCGTGCCAAGAACGGTGCGTCGAAAGTTACGATTAGTCTTGATGAGCCTCACAAATTAGAGCAACTGATTGCCAAGCTTGAAGGCTAAATGAGATAATTGATTTCGATCAATTGTGTAAAAAAACGAATTTTTGTGCGGAAGTTGTCGGTTTGTAAACAAAATTGTAACTTTTTGCGGTGTTTTAATTGCATTCAATAGGACTCACCGTATAATTTTCGCCAATTTCCCAGCATGAGGTAGTAACGCTGTGGATTTTACTCGAGGTACGAATACATGGTAGCTGCGTTAGCTAGACCAGGACGAGAGCTCGCAAAGCGATTGTTAATGATCCAGTTTGGCGCGGTTACACTAATGGCGGCAGGAATGGCAGTGGCTGTGAATGCTGAATGGGGGCTTTCAGCACTGATTGGTGGCGGCATTTTTGTTGTTGCTAATGCGGTGTTCGCATTGTTTGCTTTCATGTATGGTGGGGCTCGCGCTGCAAAGCGTATCGCGAACTCTTTCTATGCAGGTGAAGCACTGAAAATCCTTATCACAGTGGCGCTTTTTTCCTTTGCTTACATGTATATACAGGTGGAACTTGTTCCCCTTAAGCTAACCTATTTGCTGGCTCTAGGTATTAATATCTGTGCGCCAGTGCTATTCATTAACAACAAAAAATAGGATGAGTTATGGCTGCGCCAGGTGAAGCGCTAACTGCGTCCGGATACATTTCCCACCACCTTACAAACCTTTCTACTTATAAGTTAGGTCTTGTAGCGGAGGAGGCAAGTTTCTGGAACGTACATATCGATAGCCTGTTTTTTTCTTGGTTTACTGGTTTAATTTTCCTAGGAATCTTTTACAAGGTAGCAAAGAGAACAACAGCGGGTGTACCAGGTAAGCTTCAGTGTGCTGTAGAAATGATCGTTGAATTTGTCGCGGAAAACGTCAAAGACACGTTCCATGGACGCAACCCACTGATCGCGCCTTTAGCACTGACTATCTTTTGTTGGGTATTCTTAATGAACTTGATGGACTTAGTGCCAATCGACTTCTTACCTTACCCAGCAGAGCATTGGCTTGGTATTCCTTACCTTAAGGTTGTACCGTCTGCTGATGTGAATATCACCATGGCTATGGCTCTAGGCGTTTTCGCTCTGATGATTTACTACAGCATCAAAGTGAAAGGTCTAGGTGGATTCGCTAAAGAATTAGCACTACATCCATTCAATCACCCACTGATGATTCCGTTTAACCTACTGATTGAAGTGGTCTCGCTACTTGCGAAACCTCTGTCTCTTGGTATGCGTCTATTCGGTAACATGTTCGCGGGTGAGGTTGTATTCATTCTTTGTGCGGCAATGCTACCATGGTACTTGCAATGGATGGGTTCACTACCGTGGGCAATCTTCCATGTCTTGGTTATCACGATTCAAGCCTTCGTGTTTATGATGTTGACAATTGTTTACCTGTCAATGGCACACGAAGACAGTGATCATTAATTTTTTTAAAGCTTTTTATTTGGGCAACTAGCCAACAACTATAAATTGGAGATAGTAATGGAAACTTTACTGAGCTTTTCTGCAATCGCCGTAGGTCTTATCGTCGGTCTTGCTTCTCTTGGTACTGCGATTGGTTTCGCACTTCTAGGTGGTAAATTCCTTGAAGGTGCAGCACGTCAACCAGAAATGGCTCCTATGCTACAAGTTAAGATGTTCATCATCGCGGGTCTACTTGATGCGGTTCCAATGATCGGTATCGTAATCGCACTTCTATTCACATTCGCGAACCCATTCGTTGGTCAACTAGGTTAATCACTCTTAACTTTCGACAAGCTTTGGCTTGTTATTGATTAATACTAAGTCCGAATAGAAGGGGTAGCTGTTGTGAATATAAACGCAACTCTGCTAGGTCAAGCAATCTCGTTTGCACTGTTTGTGTGGTTCTGCATGAAGTATGTATGGCCGCCATTGATGCAAGCGATCGAAGAACGTCAGAAGAAAATTGCTGACGGTCTACAAGCAGCTGAACGTGCTGCAAAAGACTTGGATCTAGCGCAAGCAAACGCTTCTGAACAGATGAAAGAAGCGAAGCGCACAGCAACAGAGGTCATCGAGCAAGCGAACAAGCGCAAAGCCCAAATTCTAGATGAAGCTCGTGAAGAAGCTCAGGCAGAACGCCAGAAGATTCTTTCACAAGCGGAAGCTGAACTTGAAGCTGAACGCAACCGTGCTCGCGATGAGCTGCGCAAACAAGTTGCAACTCTGGCTGTAGCTGGTGCTGAGAAAATCATTGAGCGCTCAATCGATAAAGATGCGCACAAAGATATTCTCGACAACATTACTGCAAAACTTTAAGTCTGGGGGCGCCTATGTCTGATTTGACTACTATCGCACGCCCCTATGCTAAAGCAGCATTCGACTTTGCAGTGGAAAAAGGGGCGTTGGACCAATGGGGTCAGATGCTTTCTTTTGCTGCTGAAGTAGCTAAAAACGAACAGATGCACGAACTCCTAACGGGTTCGGTTTCTGCCGATAAACTGGCAGAAGTATTTGTAGCAGTTTGCGGCGATCAAGTTGATGCTCATGGCCAAAACCTATTGAAGGTGATGGCAGAGAATGGCCGATTAGCGGCCCTTCCTGATATTTGTGAACAGTTCTTTGCTCTTAAAAAAGAGCATGAGAAAGAAGTGGATGTTGAAGTTATTTCAGCATCAGATCTTTCTGATGAGCAGCTTGCAGGTATCAGCAGCAAACTTGAGCAGCGTCTTGAACGCAAAGTTAAGCTGAATTGCAGTGTAGATGAGGCCCTACTTGGTGGGGTGATTATTCGAGCCGGAGACTTAGTCATCGATGACTCAGCGCGTGGTCGTTTGAACCGCCTGAGCGATGCATTGCAGTCTTAATGGGGATTGGAGCATGCAACTTAATTCCACGGAAATCAGCGATCTAATCAAACAGCGTATCGAATCTTTCGATGTTGTTAGTGAAGCTCGCAATGAAGGTACTATCGTTTCGGTAAGCGATGGTATCATCCGCATTCACGGCCTAGCGGACGTGATGCAAGGTGAAATGATTGAATTACCGGGTGGCCGTTATGCACTGGCACTTAACCTTGAGCGTGACTCGGTTGGTGCAGTTGTAATGGGCCCATATGCTGACCTTAAGGAAGGCATGAAAGTTACAGGTACTGGTCGTATTCTTGAAGTACCAGTTGGTCCAGAACTACTAGGTCGCGTAGTAAACACGCTAGGTGAGCCTATCGATGGTAAAGGTCCAATCGAAGCGAAACTGTCTTCACCTGTAGAAGTGATTGCACCAGGTGTAATCGACCGTCAATCGGTTGATCAGCCTGTTCAAACTGGTTACAAATCTGTTGACTCAATGATCCCAATCGGTCGTGGTCAGCGTGAGCTTGTTATCGGTGACCGTCAGACTGGTAAAACAGCAATGGCGATCGATGCAATCATCAACCAGAAAGACTCTGGTATTTTCTCAATCTACGTAGCAATCGGTCAGAAAGCATCGACTATCGCCAACGTAGTTCGCAAACTAGAAGAGCACGGCGCGCTAGCGAACACTATCGTTGTTGTTGCATCTGCTTCTGAATCTGCAGCGCTACAATACCTAGCGCCATACGCAGGTTGTGCGATGGGTGAATACTTCCGTGATCGCGGCGAAGACGCACTGATTGTTTATGATGATCTATCTAAGCAAGCTGTCGCTTACCGTCAGATCTCTCTACTACTAAAACGTCCACCGGGTCGTGAAGCTTTCCCTGGTGATGTTTTCTACCTTCACTCTCGTCTACTAGAGCGTGCTGCTCGTGTAAGCGCAGAATACGTAGAAAAGTTCACTAACGGTGAAGTGAAAGGTAAGACTGGTTCTTTGACTGCTCTTCCTATCATCGAAACTCAAGCTGGTGACGTTTCAGCATTCGTACCGACTAACGTAATCTCGATTACCGATGGTCAGATCTTCCTACAGACTGAGCTATTCAACGCAGGTGTTCGCCCAGCGGTTGACCCAGGTATCTCAGTATCTCGTGTAGGTGGTTCAGCGCAGACGAAAATCATCAAGAAGCTATCTGGCGGTATCCGTACAGCACTAGCTCAGTACCGTGAACTTGCAGCATTCGCACAGTTCTCTTCTGATCTTGATGAAGCAACGAAGAAACAGTTAGACCACGGTCAAAAAGTTACAGAACTAATGAAGCAGAAGCAGTACGCTCCTATGTCTGTATTTGACCAAGCGCTAGTAATCTTCGCGGCAGAGCGTGGCTATTTAGCAGATGTTGAACTAAGCAAACTGCTAGATTTTGAAGCGGCTCTACTATCGTACGCTCGCGGTCAATACGCTGATTTCGCAGCTGAGATCGACAAGACGGGTGCATACAACAATGAAGTTGAAGCGCAGCTTAAGAAGCTGACTGACGACTTCGTGGCAACCCAAACTTGGTAATAGGTCGGTGGCAGTCTCTGCCACCAACTAATGGAGAGTAACGATGGCCGGCGCAAAAGAGATACGTAATAAAATCGGTAGTGTTAAAAGCACGCAGAAAATTACGAAAGCGATGGAAATGGTAGCAGCTTCAAAAATGCGTCGTTCTCAAGATGCAATGGAAGCTTCTCGTCCATACGCTGAAACAATGCGTAAAGTGATCGGTCACGTGGCAAACGCAAATCTAGAGTACCGTCATCCGTACCTAGAAGAGCGTGAAGCGAAGCGAGTTGGTTACATCATCGTTTCTACAGACCGCGGCTTGTGTGGTGGTTTGAACATTAACGTGTTCAAGAAAGCTGTTATAGACATGCAAGCTTGGAAAGAGAAAGGTGCTGAAGTGGAACTGGCGGTTGTCGGTTCAAAAGCTACGGCGTTTTTCAACAACAGTGGCGCTAAAGTCGCTGCGCAGGTTTCTGGTCTGGGCGACAGCCCAAGCTTAGAAGACCTAATCGGTTCTGTAAGCGTAATGCTGAAGAAATACGATGAAGGTGAACTGGACCGTCTGTATGTAGTGTTCAACAAATTTGTGAACACCATGGTTCAAGAACCAACGATCGATCAATTGCTACCTTTGCCTAAATCAGATAGCGAAGAAATGCAGCGTGAGCACTCATGGGACTACATCTATGAACCTGAGCCACAACCTCTGCTGGATGCACTGTTAGTGCGTTACGTAGAGTCTCAGGTATATCAAGGTGTGGTTGAGAACCTTGCTTGTGAGCAAGCGGCTCGAATGATTGCGATGAAAGCTGCAACAGACAACGCCAGCAACCTGATTGAAGACTTAGAACTTGTGTACAACAAAGCCCGTCAGGCTGCGATTACACAAGAACTGTCTGAAATCGTTTCAGGTGCTGCAGCGGTTTAAGCTTAGGTAAAACGAAATAGTTTAGAGGATTAACGATGGCTACAGGTAAGATCGTACAGATCATCGGTGCGGTAGTCGACGTAGAGTTCCCACAGAGCGAAGTACCTAGTGTATATGACGCTCTAAACGTAACGGACTCAAAAGAGCGTCTAGTTCTTGAAGTTCAACAACAGCTAGGCGGTGGCGTAGTTCGTTGTATCGTAATGGGTAGCTCTGATGGTTTACGTCGTGGAGTTGAAGTGGTTAACACTGGCGCTCCAATTTCGGTACCAGTAGGTACTAAGACCCTAGGTCGTATCATGAACGTTCTAGGTGACGCGATTGACGAGTGTGGTGAGATCGGTGCAGAAGAGACTTACTCTATTCACCGCGAAGCACCAAGCTACGAAGAGCAATCAAACGAAACAGCTCTACTAGAAACTGGCGTGAAAGTAATCGACCTAGTTTGTCCATTCGCTAAGGGTGGTAAAATCGGTCTATTCGGTGGTGCAGGTGTAGGTAAGACCGTTAACATGATGGAACTTATCAACAACATCGCACTACAACACTCTGGTCTATCTGTGTTCGCAGGTGTTGGTGAGCGTACTCGTGAAGGTAACGATTTCTACTTTGAAATGCAGGAAGCGGGCGTTGTAAACGTTGAGAAGCCTGAAGAATCAAAAGTAGCGATGGTTTACGGTCAGATGAACGAGCCACCAGGTAACCGTCTACGTGTTGCACTGACTGGTCTAACAATGGCTGAGCGTTTCCGTGACGAAGGTCGTGACGTACTACTGTTCGTTGATAACATCTACCGTTACACACTAGCGGGTACAGAAGTATCAGCACTTTTAGGTCGTATGCCATCTGCGGTAGGTTACCAGCCTACTCTAGCAGAGGAAATGGGTGTACTTCAGGAGCGTATCACGTCAACTAAGCAAGGTTCTATCACGTCTGTACAGGCGGTATACGTACCTGCAGATGACTTGACTGACCCGTCTCCTGCAACTACGTTCGCGCACTTGGATGCAACGGTTGTACTTAACCGTAACATCGCAGCGATGGGTCTATACCCAGCGATCGACCCACTAGATTCAACATCTCGTCAGCTTGACCCTCTAGTTGTAGGTCAAGAGCATTACGATATCGCTCGTAACGTTCAGCAGACACTTCAGCGCTATAAAGAGCTGAAAGACATCATCGCGATCCTAGGTATGGACGAGCTATCTGAAGAAGATAAGCAAGTTGTATCTCGTGCACGTAAGATTGAGCGTTTCCTAACTCAGCCTTACCACGTAGCGGAAGTATTCACTGGTGACCCTGGTATCTACGTACCTCTTAAAGAGACTCTACGTGGCTTCAAAGGTCTACTAGCTGGTGATTACGACGACATTCCAGAGCAAGCGTTCATGTACTGTGGTGCAATTGACGATGCTATCGAGAATGCGAAGAAGCTATAAGGCTAACTAGGAGGCGATATGGCACCAATAACCTTTCACCTAGACGTAGTAAGCGCTGAGAAGAAAATCTTTTCAGGTCGTGTTGAAACGTTTCAGGTGACCGGTAGCGAAGGTGAGCTAGGTATTTTCCACGGCCACACTCCGCTACTGACCGCTATCAAGCCTGGTATGGTGCGTATTGTGAAACAGCACGGCCACGAAGAAATCATTTATGTTTCTGGTGGTATGGTGGAAGTTCAGCCAGGTACAGCGACTGTGCTGGCTGATACGGCTATCCGTGGTGAAGAACTAGACGCAGCGAAGGCAGAAGAAGCCAAGCGTCGCGCTGAGGAGAGTATCCAGAATCAGCATGGCGATATGGACTTCGCTCAAGCGGCCAGTGAGCTGGCGAAAGCCATTGCTCAGCTACGTGTTATCGAGCTGACAAAGAAACGTCGTTAATTTAATTGCGGTGTTTTAAAAATGATAAAGGCGGTCATATGACCGCCTTTTTGCTTAATTTTTAACGGAAATTTTTCCAGATCAATTAACTAATTCCTGATTAGTGTCTAGAATAGCCATCAGTTTAACAACAAGCATATAGGTTACTGAATGAAATTTAGCGCGGTGATCCTCGCAGCGGGTAAAGGCACTCGCATGTATTCGAATAAGCCAAAAGTACTACATACCTTGGCAGGTAAACCCATGGTTAAACATGTGATTGATACGTGTACTGGTTTAGGCGCGCAGAATATTCATTTGGTTTACGGTCACGGCGGTGACCAGATGCAGGCTGAGCTGGCAGAGGAGTCTGTGAACTGGGTGCTGCAAGCGGATCAGTTAGGTACTGGTCACGCTGTGGATCAGGCTTCTCCTCAGTTTGAAGATGACGAGAAGATCCTCGTTCTCTACGGTGATGTACCGCTGATCTCAGAAGAGACTCTAGAAAGCCTATTGGATGCGCAGCCTACAGGTGGTATCGCGTTGCTGACGGTGGTACTGGATAATCCGATGGGCTATGGGCGAATCGTGCGTCGCAATGGCCCTGTTGTTGCCATCGTTGAACAGAAAGATGCGACGGAAGAGCAGAAGCTGATCAAAGAGATTAATACTGGTGTAATGGTTGCTACTGGCGGTGATCTTAAGCGTTGGTTATCTGGCCTGAACAACAATAACGCTCAGGGTGAATACTACTTAACGGATGTAATCGCAGCGGCTCACGATGAAGGTCGTGCGGTAGAAGCTGTTCATCCAGTAAACCCAATTGAAGTAGAAGGCGTTAACGACCGTGCTCAGTTAGCTCGTCTAGAGCGTGCTTTTCAGTCTATGCAAGCTCAAAAGTTGTTGGAGCAGGGCGTCATGTTACGCGATCCGGCACGTTTTGATCTGCGCGGTGAGTTGCAGTGTGGTATGGATTGTGAAATCGATACCAACGTCATCATTGAAGGCAAAGTTACCTTGGGCGACAACGTGATCATTGGTACTGGAAGTGTACTGAAAGATTGTGAAATCGACGACAATAGTATCATTCGCCCTTACAGTGTGATTGAAGGCGCGACGGTTGGTGAAGAGTGTACAGTTGGTCCGTTCACACGTTTACGCCCAGGTGCTGAGATGCGTAATGACTCTCATGTGGGTAACTTTGTTGAAGTGAAGAATGCACGCATTGGCGAGGGCTCTAAAGCAAATCACCTGACCTATTTGGGTGATGCGGAAATTGGTCAACGCACAAATATTGGTGCAGGCACGATCACTTGTAACTATGATGGCGCAAATAAATTTAAGACCATCATCGGTAACGATGTGTTTATTGGCTCTGACAGTCAGCTGGTGGCTCCTGTTACTATCGCGGATGGTTCAACCGTCGGCGCTGGCACGACATTAACTAAAGACGTTGCAGAAGGTGAGTTAGTGATTACTCGCGCGAAAGAGCGCAAAATCACAGGCTGGCAGCGCCCAGTGAAACAAAAGTAAACCTCAATTCTTAAAAAACGCCGCTTATTGCGGCGTTTTTTATAGCTAGTTACTTGGAATCGCAATACGTCGCTCTAGCCACCTGACTGCCTGCGATACCAACAGAATTAAAATCAGATACTCCAGCACCAGAAAGGTATAAATCTCAAGGGGTAAATACTCATTGACCACCAGCTCATTTGCTCGCCGCGTTAAATCGCTCAGTCCAATCACGCTGACCAACGAACTCATTTTCAAGATATAGACAAACTGGTTGCCGAGTGGTGGCAGGATTTGTCTAAATGCTTGTGGCAGGATGACCAAGCGCATTTTTTGCCAGTAATTCAGTCCGAGTGACTCAGCAGCCTCATGTTGCCCTTTGGCGATGGACTGGATCCCGCCGCGAAAAACTTCCGCCATGAAAGCACTTTCTGCAACGGTTAGGGCGATAACACCTGCCCAAAAATGATCGAGTGAGATATCCAGCAGTGTTGGTAGGCCGTAATAGACCCACAATAGCAGAACGAGTACAGGAATCGAGCGTATGACCTCAACATAAACTCTATTCAGGCCATTGATCCATCTTGAATTTGATAGTGAAGGTAGGGCAACCAACAAACCTATTAGCATTGCCAGAGTCATGCTCAATAGCGAAATCGTGATGGTGTCGTAAAATCCTGCGCTTAGAAACTTCAGGTTTGTCTGACCTTGCTCCGTCGAAGGATCGAGTACATACCAGCCCCATTGATAGTCACTACAGCCAGTGAGAAGGAGAGTGGTGGTCAGCCAGAAATAACGATAGGTCACATTACATCCTGTATTGTCTAAAAAAACTGCTTTGTTGCTGCTATGTTAGCAGTGAACGATCACAGAGCGTAATAACTTTAAGGAAGATTAAATGAACAAGTTCATCCTAGCACTCGGACTGTGTATTTTATCAATTGGTCAGGCAGCGGCCGAGACAAGTCGACTCCATGAGATTCTTGATAGCGGGGTGTTACGGGTAGGGACGACTGGGGACTGGAATCCGATGACAATGAAAGATCCGGCTACCGATAGCTACCGAGGCTTTGATATTGATGTAACCACTGAGCTGGCCAAAGATTTAGGCGTCAAAGTTGAATATGTTGCAACGGATTGGAAAACATTGGTCAACGGCATCACGGCCAATAAGTACGACATTACGGGCAGTGCCTCTTTGAATATGTCTCGCGCGAAGGTAGCCGGCTACAGCCAAGCGTATTTCTACTTGGCTTTCGTCCCTGTGGTACAGAAAAAAGATCTGCAAAAGTTCACAGACTGGAGCGATTTTGACAAGTCAGAGGTGAAAGTTGCTGCGACATTGGGGACGGTGCAAGAAAAGATGGTCAAAGAATTCTTTCCTTCGGCAAAACACATTGTGATTGAAGCGCCAGCGCGAGATTTCCAAGAGTTACTAGCTCGCCGTGCAGATGTTTCCGTGACATCGAACGTTGAAGCAGCAACGTTAGTTGAGAAGTTTAAACAACTCGCTATTGTACCTGTAAAAGAGCCACGCAAACCTACCCCGATTGCGATGCTGCTGCCGCAGGACGATCAAGTATGGATTAACT
This sequence comes from Vibrio sp. T11.5, assembly GCF_027587155.1. NCBI lineage: Bacteria > Pseudomonadati > Pseudomonadota > Gammaproteobacteria > Vibrionales > Vibrionaceae > Vibrio > Vibrio sp. T11.5. The sequence goes on along the minus strand of NZ_JAPPTP010000021.1, from coordinate 8,916 downwards.
ACATTAATCACTGGGTTGAACTGAAAAAGACCCAAGGCTTTTTCAGACAAACTGCTGAGAAATGGGGATTGAAGAGCAAGTAATTGCTTTGTCGAAGAAAGAGCCGCACAACGCGGCTCTTTTTAATTGGTTACTCGTCACTGACGACACGAGAATTGTCTGGGGCAGTAAACTGCTGCGATAATTGACGGTTAGAAACAATGTAGCCAATCCATAGACCGCTCATACAAATAACGATTGCAATACCTGTGACTACTTGAGCTTGGCTAGCCATCGCCGCGACTAACGCACTGGCGAGACTGCTGACGCAGATCTGCAAGCTATTTTGTAGCCCTGCCGCAGTCGCTGGGCTCTGCTTAGCGCTGGCCAATGCACGGTTGACGACAATCGGGTAAAGCGCACCGTTAGCGACGGCAATTAAGCAGAAGGGTGCAAGAATCGGCCAGATGGATGTGAGCTGCCATTGTGAGGCGATAAACACGAGTAGTGAGGCGACACTGAATAATCCAATCAACTGACGCAGTACTTTTTCATCCCCGTATTTGGCCACCCCTTTTTTGCCCAAGTAACCACCAGCCATAAAGGCGATCGTCTGAGGAATAAAACTGAGACCGATGTCTTTGGCTTCGTAGCCAAGCTGAGCCATGATTTCTGGCATACCGGTCAGATACGCAAAGAATGCAGCTGATGCGGTAGCAAACATCATGACGTTGCCCAGATAAGTCTTTGAGCTTACTAGTGCTTTGATATCTGAGCTCATGCTAGTCTGCTTAGCTGGCTCCTTTTCATTGCTTTGTGCCATCGTCGTGGCTACTAGCAACAATCCCATTAGTGTCAGAGCAACAAAAATACTGTGCCAGCCAAAGCTATCTGCCAGCACAACACCCAATTGCGGTGCTAAAGCAGGTGATAGCGCCACTAGTGGCATAATGGTGGCGAAGATTTGTTGGCTGCTGCTGGAGTAACGTTTGATGACCATCGCTTGCCAGATCACTGCAGGAGCGCAGACGCCGATGGCCTGAACGAAGCGAAGTGTCAGTAATTGCCAAACTTGATCGCTGAAAGCAAGACCAAAAGAGGCCACGGTAAACAAACCTAAACCTGCGGCTAGCGTATTTCGATGGCCAAATTTGTCCGATGCTAGTCCCCATAAAAGTTGGCCAATCGCCATACCGACTAGAAATACAGTCAAGGACAGTGCAATTTGTTCTGGGCCAGTAGCAAAATCACCTTCCATTGCTTTGAAGGCAGGTAAGTACATATCTGTGGCAATAAAACCTAGCATTGATAACGAGGCTAAATAGAAAAGTTGTAATTTAGAGATTTTCATTATCTTTCCATTCAAAAAAATTCATGGGTTGTTAAAGTTGGCGCCAACATTTTTATTAACTTTGCTATTCTATTTTTCGTGATAGTGAAATTGAAACGCTAAAATTTGCAGTTATTCATCAAAAAATTTGAAAGGTGGCTATGAGTGTATTTTCTCAAACTTCGTTAGAGCTGGTGGATACAGTGGCTCGTCTTGGCAGCTTTACAGCGGCAGCGGAGGTCTTGCATAAAGTGCCATCTGCCATTAGCTACAGCATTCGTCAAATGGAGCAGGAATTGGATGTTGTGCTGTTTCGTCGCTTACCAAGAAAGGTAGAGCTGACGCCCGCAGGGGAAGTGTTTCTTGAACAGGCTAGGGCAATGCTTCGACAAATGGAAGAAGTGAAAGCGCAAACCAAGCGTGCAGCGCACGGCTGGCAGAAAACACTCAAACTGACGTTAGATAATGTGGTTAAACTGGAGCGTCTCAAGCCATTGATTGAAGATTTTTATCAAACCTTTCCTTACGCTGAGCTGCAGATCAATATGGAAGTGTTCAACGGTTCTTGGGAGGCCATATCTCAGGGCAGAGCTGATATTGTCATTGGGGCGACGTCGGCGATTCCTGTGGGGGGAGATTTTGAAGTTCGGGATATGGGTATCTTAGATTGGGCATTTGTCACTTCACCTAGTCACGCTTGTGTACGCCAGCAAAACCTTACTGAAGAATTTGTCAGTCAGTTTCCTGCGATCTGCCTTGATGATACTTCCAATGTACTGCCCAAACGTCACACTGGTCATTATCCTCACCAGCGCCGTTTACTGCTGCCTAACTGGTACAGTGCCATCGAGTGCTTAAAAAATGGGGTCGGCGTAGGCTATATGCCACGTCATATCGCGATGCCACTGATCCATGAAGGTCAGTTGGTTGAGAAGTTATTGCCAGATGACAAGCCAATCAGTCGCTGTTGCCTAGTTTGGCGCAAAGATGACAATCACAAATTGATTCAGTGGATGGTGGATTATCTAGGTAGTGGGGATAAGTTACATAACGACTGGCTGCGTTATGCATCAAACTGAGTTAAAACCAATTAGCAAAGACATTCGACTTGAAGCCATGAAGTTTAAAACTATCTCAATGAGCTCGGATGTCTGTAGTTGAATGAGAAGAAAGCCTCGTTGTTCAAATAAAAAGGCCTGCTGAGCAGGCCTTTTTGTGTAGTTCAATGTCAACTAAGGGCGTTCAAATACAGTGGCAATCCCCTGGCCTAAACCGATACACATAGTCGCTAAACCATACTTGGCGTCTTTTGACTCCATCAAGTTGATCAATGTAGTTGAGATGCGTGAGCCAGAACAACCTAGTGGGTGCCCTAGTGCAATAGCACCGCCATTGAGGTTAACCTTATCGTCCATCACATCTAGCAGACCTAGGTCTTTTGCACATGGAAGTGATTGAGCTGCAAAGGCTTCATTAAGTTCAACTACATCCATATCTTCAATTGACAGGCCAGCTCGTTTCAGAGCTTTCTGGGTTGCAGGAACTGGACCGTAACCCATGATAGACGGATCGCAGCCCGCAATTGCCATACCTTTAATACGAGCTCGAATCGTAAGCCCGAGCTCATTGGCTTTATCTTCACTCATGATCAGCATGGCGGACGCGCCATCTGAAAGGGCGGATGACGTACCAGCTGTAACTGTACCATTCGCAGGGTCAAATACCGGACGAAGCTGAGAAAGCCCTTCTACTGATGTTTCTGGACGAATCACCTCATCGTGGTCTAGCGTGAAAAGGGTGCCATCGGCAGCGTGCCCCTCTGTTGGCAGGATCTCGTTCTTAAAACGACCTTCAACCGTTGCAGCGTGGGCTCGAGCATGAGAGCGTGCGGCAAATTCGTCTTGCTGTTCACGGCTGATGCCGTGTAGCTTACCCAGCATTTCAGCTGTCAGACCCATCATACCCGCTGCCTTCGCTACGTTTTTAGACATGCCTGGGTGGAAATCAACACCGTGATTCATCGGCACGTGGCCCATGTGTTCAACACCACCAATCAGACATATTTCAGCATCGCCTGTCATTATAGCGCGTGTACCATCATGCAATGCTTGCATTGATGAACCACATAGGCGATTGACAGTTACCGCACCAATTTCAATTGGCAAGCCTGCAAGTAGTGCTGCATTACGCGCAACGTTGAAGCCTTGTTCTAACGTTTGCTGTACACAGCCCCAGTAGATGTCTTCAATCTCGCTCGGATTAACTTGAGGGTTACGAGCCAGAATTCCTTTCATCAAATGGGCTGATAAATCTTCAGCTCGTGTGTGTCGGAAAGCGCCACCTTTGGAGCGCCCCATTGGTGTACGCAGACAATCTACGACAACGACGTTTCTTGTTTGTAAAGCCATGTGGGAATCTCCTTAGATAGAACCGTGTTGCTGAGTGCCATAGAAGGTTTCGCCTTTGGCAGCCATATCAATCAGCATTTGTGGAACCTGATACATAGCACCAAGACCTTGGTGCTGCTCTGCCATCGCTACAAATTCAGCGATACCCACACTATCTAGGTAGCGGAACACACCGCCGCGGAATGGAGGGAATCCTAGACCGTATACCAATGCCATGTCGGCTTCCTGCGGAGAAGCAATAATGCCTTCCTGCAAACACAGTACGACTTCATTAATCATTGGAATCATCATACGTTGAATGATGGTTTGATCGTCGAACTCTTGAGATTGACTGCATACCTCAGACAAAATCGGTAAAACCTCGTCACTGAAGGTCTTTTTCGGTTTACCACGTTTATCGACACTGTAGCTATAGAAGCCGCTGCCATTCTTTTGCCCGTACTTATTGGCGTCAAACAATGCATCAATGGCGTCGCGAGATGATTTACCCATACGCTCAGGGAAACCTTGCGCCATGACTTCTTGTGCGTGGTGTGCAGTATCAATTCCCACTACATCTAGTAGGTAAGCTGGGCCCATCGGCCAGCCAAACTGGCGCTCCATGATTTTGTCGACTTTAGTAAAGTCTGCACCATCACGAAGTAGCATGCTGAAGCCGCCAAAGTACGGGAAGAGTACACGGTTAACGAAGAAACCTGGACAGTCATTGACCACGATTGGCGATTTACCCATCTTAGCGGCGTAAGCGACAACACGATTGATGGTTTCATCAGAGGTGTGTTCACCACGGATGATCTCAACGAGAGGCATTCGATGCACTGGGTTGAAGAAGTGCATTCCACAGAAATTTTCTGGGCGCTGAAGCGACTTGGCCAACAAGTTAATTGGGATAGTTGAAGTATTGGAAGTGATGACAGTATCTTCGCTGACCTGTTGTTCTACTTCACTTAATACGGCGGCTTTGACTTTCGGGTTTTCTACTACCGCTTCAACAATCACATCCGAAGTTTCAATCCCCGCGTAATGTAGGCTAGGAGTAATTGATGCTAGAATACCCGCCATCTTAAATCCATCGATACGGCCGCGTGACAAGCGCTTATTGAGCAGCTTAGAGGCTTCTGTCATGCCGAGGTCCAAAGATGCCTGAGCAATGTCTTTCATCATAACCGGCACGCCTTTGAGGGCCGACTGGTAAGCAATACCGCCACCCATAATGCCTGCACCTAGTACGGCTGCGCGTTCAGTTTGTTTGTTGGCATGTTTTGCCGCTTTCTTGGCAATGCCCTTGATGTACTGGTCGTTAAGGAAAAGGCCAACCAGCGCTTTCGCTTCTTCGGATTTAGCAAGTTTGATGAAGTACTTACGTTCAATATCTAGGGCTTCATTACGTGCAAAACGTGAACCTTCTTCAATGGCGATGACCGCTTTCATTGGCGCAGGGTAGTGTGGGCCTGCTTTTTGTGCCACTAAACCTTTTGCCATAGTGAAGCTCATCATGGCTTCTAACTTACTTAGGGTCAGTGCAGAGGTTTTTTGTTTACGGCGTTGCTGCCAATCTAGCTTCTCATTAATTGCTTGTTTGAGTGTTGCTAGTGCTGATTCATACAGTGATTCACTGTCGACAACAGCATCTAGCAGACCAATTTTTAGCGCTTCATCTGCGCGGCAAGCTTTGCCTTGTGTGATGATTTCCATGGCACTGTCAGCACCAATGACGCGAGGGAGGCGCACACAGCCGCCAAAGCCAGGCATGATACCGAGTTTTGTTTCTGGTAAGCCAATGCTGGTGGTTTTATCACCAATGCGCATGTCAGTAGCGAGTACACACTCACATCCTCCACCAAGAGTATGACCTTTCAGTACAGAAATGGTTGGTACAGGCAGATCTTCAAGCTTATTGAAGATGCTGTTGGCAAATTGTAGCCACTTATCGAGTTCGGCTTCTTCCTTAGCAAATAGACCTAAGAATTCTGTGATATCTGCGCCGACAATGAAGGCATTTTTATCTGAAGTCAGTAACAGGCCTTTTAGACCCTGGTATGCATTCAGGGCATCCAAAGCTTTATCGAGTGATTCCAGAGTGGCGAGGTCGAGCTTGTTGACAGAATTTGGTGAGCAGAAACTTAGCTCAGCGATACCGTCGTGTAATTCCTTTACCTGTAGGGTTTCGGCTTGGTAAATCATTATCTATCTCCATGACATACAATCTTGGGATTGCGCGTATACCAGCCTCAAGCACACGGCTTGTGGGCCAGCATATAGAAATGTCGCTTTATTCTTATTCTGGTTAGACCAGTTGTCTTAGTGTGGACTCAGCTAGAGTTAAATTCAATACATTTTTTAAACAAGTGTTTAACATTGTGCGCTGTGGCCGATCTTTTAAGGGCTCTTATTAGGAGAGCATGATAAAATGGCATGATAATAAAAACTGACGCAATGATATGAACGACCAGCCCTATCTTATTCCAGCTCAACTTGCTCAATTTGAAGAAGAAATTAAGAAAAGTGTATTTATCACTCAGCTGGTACATACTCCTTCGATAGAGGCTGCCAAGGCTTTTGTTGAGCAGGTAAAAATGCAGCATTCAGATGCGAGGCATAACTGCTGGGGGTTCGTAGCAGGCCGACCAGAAGACTCTATGCAATGGGGGTTTAGTGATGATGGGGAGCCATCCGGTACGGCCGGCAAACCTATCTTAGCTCAACTATCCGGGTCTGGTGTGGGCGAGATTACAGCAGTTGTGACTCGTTACTCTGGCGGAATCAAGCTAGGCACGGGTGGTTTGGTCAAGGCATATGGTGGTGGTGTTCAGCAGGCTCTCAAGCTGCTTCAAACTATTGAGAAAAAAATAACCACAAAGCTATTCCTGGAGTTAGACTATGGCTTAATTGCTATTATCCAGAACCTATTGCCGCAATTTGGCGCGCAACAAGTGGACACTGACTATAGTGAACAAGTAAAGATGGTCGTGGAAATTGAGCTTCGCTATGTGAGTGACTTTACCCAAACCATAATCAACAAAAGTGGGGCCAGAGTTTTGGTTACCCCTTTAGACGGAAAATAAAGAGAATCAGGAAGTCGGAAGCTCAGCTTCAGTCATCATCTATCCATGCAGTTTCGTTCAATTATTCGAATTGTCGGGCTATTGCTCGCACTCTTTAGTGTCTCAATGCTAGCGCCTGCGCTAGTCGCGTTGATTTATCGTGACGGAGCGGGTGTGCCATTTGTCACCACTTTCTTTGTCCTACTTATCTGTGGTGCTATCTGCTGGTGGCCAAATCGACGCCATAAACATGAACTTAAAGCGCGAGATGGTTTCCTTATCGTTGTTTTGTTTTGGACGGTTATAGGTAGTGCGGGGTCGCTTCCTTTCTTACTCTCTGATAACCCTAACGTGTCAGTAACAGACGCCTTTTTTGAATCTTTTTCTGCCCTGACCACCACTGGAGCCACGGTCATTGTTGGACTTGATGAGCTCCCTAAAGCAGTACTTTTTTATCGTCAATTCCTACAGTGGTTTGGTGGAATGGGAATCATTGTACTTGCCGTCGCTATTTTGCCTGTATTGGGTATCGGGGGAATGCAGTTATATCGAGCTGAGATTCCCGGCCCTGTGAAAGACAGTAAGATGACACCAAGAATTGCTGAAACAGCAAAGGCGCTGTGGTACATCTATCTGAGCTTAACGATCACATGTGCCTTGGCGTTCTGGCTGGCGGGAATGACACCGTTCGATGCCATCGGCCATAGTTTTTCTACGATAGCCATTGGTGGCTTCTCAACTCATGACGCTAGTATGGGCTACTTTGATAGCTACGCGATTAACATGATTACAGTCGTATTCTTATTGATCTCTGCTTGTAACTATTCTTTGCATTTTGCCGCGTTTGCGTCTGGTGGTGTTCATCCTAAGTACTATTGGAAGGATCCTGAATTTCGCGCTTTTATCTTCATACAGGCACTCCTCTTTGTTGTATGCTTCCTTATCTTGCTGAATCACCATTCCTACGATTCTGTTTATGATGCGTTCGACCAGGCGCTGTTCCAGACTGTGTCTATCTCAACCACTGCTGGTTTTACGACAACGGGCTTTTCAGAGTGGCCTCTATTTCTACCTGTATTGCTATTGTTCTCTTCTTTTATCGGAGGCTGTGCTGGTTCAACGGGTGGCGGTATGAAAGTCATACGTGTTTTGTTACTCACCCTCCAAGGAGCACGTGAGTTAAAGCGTTTGGTACACCCGAGAGCAGTCTACACCATCAAAGTCGGTGGTACGGCACTGTCTCAACGTGTGGTTGATGCGGTATGGGGGTTCTTCTCTGCTTATGCTTTAGTCTTTGTCGTATGTATGCTAGGTCTGATAGCCACAGGTATGGATGAGCTCAGTGCCTTTTCTGCAGTGGCCGCAACTCTAAATAACCTTGGTCCAGGCTTAGGAGAAGTCGCCCTTAATTTTGGTGATGTCAATGATAAAGCCAAATGGGTGTTAATTGTCTCTATGCTGTTTGGACGTCTTGAAATATTTACTTTATTGATTCTACTAACTCCGACATTTTGGCGTAGTTAAGGAGCTTTTGTGACCAAAGCACTATTTCTTTACTCTTCTCGCGAAGGGCAAACCCAAAAGATACTTCGTTATATAGAGCAAGAACTAGCGGAGTTTGACGTGGAAACCCAAGATCTACACAGTGCGGAAAATATCGATTTCGCATCGTATGACAAGGTATTGATTGGAGCTTCAATTCGATATGGCCATTTGAACAAACGTCTGTACCAGTTTATTGAACGGTATAAACAACAGCTAGATTCTAATAAGGTTGCCTTCTTCTGTGTCAATCTGACTGCCAGAAAAGAAACGCAAGGTAAGGACACACCTGAAGGTAGTGCTTACATTCGCAAGTTCTTAGTCAAGTCATCTTGGAAACCCAAGTTAATCGGCGTATTCGCAGGTGCTCTTTACTATCCACGATATAATTGGTTCGATAAAATGATGATTAAGCTAATTATGAGCATGACTGGAGGGGAGACGGACACGAGTAAAGAGATCGAATACACCAACTGGAAAAAGGTCTCGTTATTCGCTCAAAAGTTTAGCAATTTTTGAAGATAAGAGTGATATTTGGTCGTTTGGGGTCAAGCTTTAACCGAAAGGTAAGAAAAACTAAAAAAATCATCAAAAGGGGTTGCCAAGAAAATCT
>NZ_JAPPTP010000020.1:0-78846 GCF_027587155.1 Vibrio sp. T11.5 | reverse complement strand
ATTTAGGAGATGATTGATGGTGAATAAATAAGATATGGAATTTTATTCATGAACTCGGATTTTCATTCAAGAGCATTTTTTGAAAGATCTTTTGACCAAAATCAAAATAAAACTGTGATGTAAAACTTTTTATTGGAAACAAAATAAAAAAGGGAGCACTGGCTCCCTTTCTGATTACAGTAGTAATTAGATCAGTAGGCCACCGAAAGTGAAGCCTAATCCAACCGCAGATGTAATGGTCACCACGCCAGGAATGAAGAATGGGTGGTTAAATACGTAGCTACCGATGCGAGTTGAACCTGTGTCATCCATTTCAACGGCGGCAAGCAACGTAGGGTAGGTTGGTAGAACGAACAGAGCGCTCACTGCGGCGAAAGACGCGACTGCCGTCAGTGGAGCAACACCAATGGCCAGAGCAGCAGGCATCAGAGCGACAGTCGTGGCGCCTTGTGAGTAAAGCAACATAGAGGCAAAAAACAGAACCATGGCCAGCATCCATGGGTAATCAGAAAGCAGCGCACCTGCCACTTCTTTAATGCCATCGACGTGTGCATTGACGAAGGTTGAACCTAACCAAGCCACACCTAGCACACATACACAAGCGGTCATGCCAGAACGGAAAGTCGAGGCGTTAGGAATCTTTGAAGCATCAATCTTCGTGAATAGAACGATAGCTGCCGCTGCCGCCAGCATCACTGTCATGATCGCTTCGTTACGCCCAAGTGCTGGGTCAACAATCAGCCCGACTGATTTAGAGATGGCTGCCGCGTAGCAAACCACGAAGCCAATTGCCGCAAGGAAAATGTATGTGGCTGTTTTCGCCGTCGGAAGAATGTCACGTTGCTTTTCCGTTGCGAGCTTGATTAGGCCTTTCTCCAAGCGCTCCTGATAAATTGGATCATCCTTCAGTTCACTGCCCATAAAGTTCGCGACAAAAGCGCCAATCATACAAGCGATGAAGGTAGTTGGGATACACACCGCAAGCAGTGTTAGGTAGTCGACCCCCATGGGTGCCAGCATTGCGGCGAATGCCACTACTGCCGCTGAGATAGGCGAAGCGGTAATTGCGATTTGCGATGCGACCACAGCAATGGAGAGAGGACGAGATGGGCGAACGCCTTGGCCTTTTGCGACCTCTGCAATGACGGGTAGCGTTGAAAAGGCCGTATGACCGGTACCGGCCATTAATGTCATAAGGAAAGTGACGATAGGCGCATAAAAGGTGATGCGCTCAGGGTTCTTGCGCAAGAAGTTTTCTGCCAGTTGTACTAACCAATCCATACCACCGGCAACTTGCATTGCAGCAATTGCTGTGATGACCGACATAATGATCAGAATAACATCAACTGGAATGTATGCCTGACTGGTCGGTACGCCAAGAATTAATGACAATGCGATAACGCCTGCACCGCCCGCAAAGCCGATGCCAATCCCGCCGATTCTCGCTCCTAAAAAGATAAAGAGCAGAACGACTAACAGTTCGACCGCTACCATAATAGATACCTCATATTGTTAACTTAAATTCGATTATCTAAACACTCAGTGTCTAAACGTTTAGATAATCGCAGGAGGGAGTCACTGAACGGCTTAACCCTGATAAAATTGTGGTTAACCGTATTCGTGACTAAAAAAGGGCCCTATTGGGCCCTCCTTGGTAGCAATCTTATTCGTAGCGTTTCGCTTTATACTTAGGATGCATAAAGTTTTCAACGTTCAAGATATCGTCCAACTCTTCTTCAGTCAGTAAGCCGCGCTCTAGTACGACTTCACGGACGCTCTTACCCGTTTCCGCACAGATCTTACCTACGATGTCACCTTCATGGTGGCCAATGTATGGGTTGAGGTAAGTCACGATACCGATTGAGTTGTAAACGTAGCCTTCACAGATCTCTTTGTTAACCGTGATACCATCGATACATTTATCACGTAGGTTGACACACGCGTTAGACAGCAGAGAAATAGACTCGAACATGCTTTGCGCGATAACAGGTTCCATCACGTTGAGCTGTAGCTGACCACCTTCTGCGGCAAATGAGATAGTGTTGTCATTACCCAGTACTTTGAAACAGACTTGGTTGACCACTTCAGGTACTACAGGGTTAACCTTAGCTGGCATAATAGAAGAGCCGGCTTGCAGCTCTGGGAGGTTTAGTTCGTTAAGGCCGGAACGTGGGCCAGACGAGAGCAGGCGCAGGTCATTACAGATCTTAGACAGTTTGACCGCCAAACGCTTCAGCGCACCGTGCGTCATGACATAAGCACCACAGTCTGATGTTGCTTCAATCAAATCTTCTGCTGGTACTACGTCTAGGCCAGTTACGTCAGCTAAGTGTTTCACCGCCAGTTTCTGATAGCCTTCCGCTGCGTTCAGACCAGTACCGATTGCAGTGGCACCTAAGTTGATCTCCAGCAGTAGCTTTGAAGTGTACTCCAGAGCGCGGATTTCTTCATTTAGAGTCACCGCCCATGCGTGGAACTCTTGGCCTACGGTCATTGGCACCGCATCTTGAAGCTGAGTACGACCCATTTTAAGCACGTCTTTGAACTCTTGGCTCTTGAGTTCAAACGCCCCTTTCAGGTATTCAATCGCTTCAATAAGAGTGTGAACGCTATTGTAAACGGCGATACGGAAACCCGTTGGGTAAGCACAGTTAGTGGACTGGCTCTTATTAACATGGTCATTTGGGTTAACGAATTCGTACTGACCTTTTTCCTTGCCCATCAGCTCAAGTGCGACGTTGGCGATCACTTCGTTGGTGTTCATGTTGACTGATGTGCCTGCACCGCCTTGGAAGACGTCTGAAGGGAACTGATCCATGCACTTACCTGTTTCAAGGATCAAATCACACGCTTCAACCACGTATTTCGCTACATCTTTAGGAATAACGCCTAACTCTTTATTTGCTAACGCCGCGGCTTTCTTGGTCATCACCATACCACGGACAAATTCAGGTACGTCTGAAATGGTGACATTAGAGATGTTGAAGTTTTCGATAGCGCGTAGCGTGTGGATGCCGTAGTAAGCGTCGGCAGGAACGTGGCGTTCGCCAAGTAGGTCTTGTTCGATACGAGTGGCTGCAGCTGCAGTGCTTTGAGTATCAGTTAGGGTAGCCATCACAGGATCCTTAGATAATTATTCTGATGATAAAGTAAAATGCTAGCCATTCTGCAGTGTAAGAATCCTTTCGTCAGAATTTTTGGCTGTAAAATCCGTCCTGACTTATGGGGCTCATGATACTGTACCCAGCGGATAAAAATAGTAGCTTGATCACCTTTTTTGCTTTTGTTTAGTTAAACTTTTGCAAGATATGAACAGGGTATTAATAACAATAAAATAGTCGTGACTTATTGGGGTTTCTATCACTCTTTTTTACAGCTTTGATTTGAGCTTGAATCCGCTTTGCGCTTACACTGGGTCTAACAAAGGAGGGTGTGTGTTTCCTATCTTATTATTGATGTTTATTTTTGTTCCTATTATTGAAATAGGCCTGTTTATTTCGGTCGGCGGTTATATAGGATTGTGGCCGACGATCGCATTGGTACTGATCACCGCGTTTGTCGGTGCTTCTTTGGTACGCAGCCAAGGTTTGCAGACCTTGATGTCAGTGCAAAACCGATTGCAACAAGGCGAGTTGCCTGCTCAACAAATTGTTGAAGGAGTGATGCTCGCGGTCTCTGGGGTACTGCTCCTTACACCGGGCTTTATGACCGATGCGCTCGGCATGTTGGTGCTATTACCGGCACCACGCGCTGCGATGGCCAAATACCTTATGAGTAAGATGACGGTGCAGTCTGTCGGCGGTGGTTTCCAAGGCGGTTTTGGCTCTGGAAACTTCCAACAAGGCCCTTTTGATCAAGACCCGTTTAATCACCAACCTAATAAAGACGGCAATACGTTTGAAGGGGAATATGAGCGTAAGGATGGCGACGACAACAATCGTCTCAATTAATGGAAAAAGCCTCGTCAAGACTTGATAAATAAAGGCGCATCCCAGCGCCTTTATTGGTATTTGCCTCTAGAGCTTTAATTCTATTTATAAGCAAAAGCTAAACTAAATCAGCGACCTAATCTCATTTGTGCAACAAACGTTTCACCTTATGTTTAAAATTTGAAGTACCTTCAAATATTCAGCATATCTATGAGACCGAAATCTCACTGTCACTGAATGTTGTTTTTAGTTTCATGAAAAAGATAAACACTTGTCGTGCTTTATAAGTCTTTTCTCAATAGAAAAGGTGATTTGAAACACGCTTTCTAATCCCTATACAACAAAGAAAGCGATACAAGGTGGACAGAATGAAACAAAAACTAACCCCAACCTTACTTGCCGCAGTGGTTGCAAGTGCGCTCTCCGCTCCAGCGATGGCGGATATCGTCATTTCTCAGTACGTAGAAGGTAGCAGCAATAATAAAGCTATTGAGATTGCCAACACTGGTGACTCTGCCGTAACGCTTGATGGCTATGAGCTAGCAAAATCGACTAATGGCGGCGGTGAGTGGGGCAGCAAACTGGCTCTCGATGGCCGTGTATTGGAAGCACAAAGCGTTCTGGTTGTTGCACATACTAGTTCAAGTGATGAAATCAAAGCGGTCAGTGACATCCTAAATGGCTCTGTGATTGGATTTAACGGTAATGACCCGGTTGCGCTACTTAAAGATGGCAACGTACATGATGTATTGGGTAGCATGGGTGGCTCAGATTTCGCAAAAGATGTCACTCTAGTACGCAATGTTGATGCGATGACGCCTTCTTCTACTTACGACGCTTCTCAATGGTCATCGCTAGCAAAAGACAGCATCGAGGGTTTAGGTGTACTGGATGGCGGTGAGACACCAGAGCCGTTCGCTTGTACTCAAGACGGTGGTGAACCTGTCTTTACATCAATTCAAAAAATTCAGGGTGAAGGTGATACTTCTCCATTTATCAATGGCTATCCATTTATCACCGATGAAGACTTCTTCGTTAAAGGTGTTGTCAGTGCAGTGACGACAAGCCTAACAAAAGGCTTCTATCTACAAGCGCTGGAAGATGATTACAATCCAAAAACATCGGAAGGCCTGTTCGTCCATACCAATCAGTCAAGCTCTGATCTTAAACCGGGCGATGTGGTGTGTGTGAAGGGTAAAGTTCAAGAGAGCTACAACCTGACGCAACTAAAAGCTGAAAACAACAACTGGGTTAAGCAAGGTGAGCAAGCTGCACCAGTGGCCACGGCGATTGAAGTGATGGCGGAGGATGCCAATTTTGATCAAACGCTAGAGCGTTACGAAGGCATGTTGGTGAAGACCACGGAAGCGCTGGATATGCGCGTTACTCGCACCTTTGGTTACGATTACGGCTCGCGCCGTAACAACATGGTTGTTGCTCATGGCCGCGTTAACATGCACCCGAACCAGAATTTTGCAGCAGGCTCTGAAGACGCGAAACAGCAGAGCACTGACAACGCACAACGTCGTCTGTTCATTGAATCAGATGTTAAGGCAGCTAACGGTACGGTTCCGTACTACCCAGCCTTTGGCCGCACTGATATTGACCAGAATGGTTCAACAGAAGACTACATCCGCATCGACGACACCATCGTTGGTTTGGAAGGTGTTCTCAGCTATAGCTACGGTGATTACCGACTGATTGCTACCAACACCTTAACTAACGAAAACTTCGTACGTAACGATCCTCGTACTGAAGGTATCGATATGGCAGAAGGTGATCTTCGTATCGCGACGTTCAACGTACTCAACTACTTCAACTCCCCATTTGGTGGTGACGCTAACCAGCACGGTGACAACCGTGGTGCTAACAGCTATGAAGAGTTCGAAGTCCAGCAGGCGAAAATTGTTAACGCTATCCTGCGTCTTGACGCCGATATCATTGGCTTGATGGAAATCGAAAACAATGGTTTTGGTGACAGTGGTGCAATTCGCCAGCTTGTTGATCAGCTCAACCAGCGTATCGACAAGAAGAAAGATCATTATGACTTCGTGGCCGTTGACAGCAATGGCGATAAAGTGACGGATGAGAACGACTCAATTGGTACTGACGTTATCACCACAGGTGTTATCTACCGCTCTAAAGTGGCGAAGCTTAAACAAGTACGCGTTATCGAAATGCCAAGTCAGCGAGCGCCAGCTGTGCTAGATGATGATGGTAAAGTGATCGAAGATGGTAAGAACTACCAGCGTAATTCATTAGCACCAACGTTCAAGATCAAAGGTACAAACGAGAAGATCACAGTTGCGATCAACCACTTCAAATCGAAAGGTTCTAAATGTTGGGAAGACGCAGCACCCGTTGACCAAGGCGGCCAGGGCGGTGTCGATACTGACCAGCAAGGCAATTGTGAGCATTTCCGTGTTGCAGCAGCGGTAGCACTGGGCGACGCGCTGAAAGACATCAAAGGTCATAAAGTGATTCTTGGTGACTTGAACTCTTACGGTATGGAAGATCCAATGCTGGTTCTGACCGATTACAGTGAAGAGAAGTACGGTAAGCAGATCAAAGCGGCGCGCAATACCTTCATTGGTGAGACAGAGCAATTTGGTGATAATGGTGCGGTGATTACTGAAGGGTACAACTACATCAATGCTGTTGCGATGAAACATCCAGATAGCTGGAGCTACTCGTACAATGATGAAGTCGGCGCGCTCGACCACCTGCTCATCAGCCCAAGCCTGAAGAAGCATTTTGTGGATGCGACAGATTGGCATATCAATGGCGGTGAATCGACATTGTTTGATTACAATGATGAATTCAAAGGTGACTTGCCGAAGTACAACGACCACTACCGCTCTTCTGACCATGATCCAGCTGTTCTAGAACTGAACATGGCAGGTTCATTCGGTTTTGGTGCATTAATGTCATTGTTTGGCTTAGCACTATGGCGTCGTCGTAAGTAATCCCATCTTTTAGATAAACCAAATAAAAACCGCCACATTCAGTGGCGGTTTTTTTATTCGTATAAGTCGGTTGGCACTTCGGTTTCACAGCGAGCTAGATCGTAATCACGAGTGGTGCCGCTATTGCCGCGGAACTGCATTCTTACAATCATGCCACGCTCTACATACCAACGTAAGTCCTCACAAGAGTATCGGTAGCTCAACTCGATAATGTGGGCAGTCGCCCAGCGAGAGTTACCTGGTAAGCTCGCCGAGTAGTAGATCACACCATGATCAGTTACTTTTAAATTTTTGATATCACTTAGGTGCTCTTTAGCTGTATCAATAGTTTCTTGACTAGCTGTCGGTTGTAAATCTTCGATGTTAGTTGTTTGACAAGCGCTTAAAGCCAACGCTGAAAGGCACGCCACTGCAAAGTGTTTTAGTGTCATTATGGTTGTTCTCGGTTGATAGGAAATTAAGGACGATTCTTAACAAAGGGAGGATTTTATTGATAACCGCTACCAATGTGTAGTGATAACTTTATATAAATAAGAGAAGTGTGAATTTAAAGGCGTAGACCCTTGCTTAAAGCCAGTTTGGTTTAATTAAATACTTTTTGTGTATTTCTTGACCAACCATCATTGGTTCGATGCCTTATATTCATTTTTTCTAATTTAAATATCTGACACTAAAACTAAAGTACTAACTTTTCGATTGCCTGTGAGTGATGTCATGCGCTCACAAACACATAATTTTATTACATTCAAAATATCTATATATTGTGCATTCTTTATATATTTTCTATTCGTTTCGCTGGCAAGGGCAGTACTGCTCCCGGCCCGTTTCTTTTCAACGCAATATACCTTAAAACACACGAAAATCGGCTAATGAAAAATCAACTCTTTTGTCTATTCAAAGCTGCGGCGTGTTATCTGTCAAAAACCTCGTTGGTGGCATTAACAATAAGCTTGAGCGTTCAAGCTGATGTTAAAGTCCCGGTACAGGGAAGCGGAGCAGATAAACCGACCGTGATCGCAACTCAATCTAAGTATCTCGTTAAAATAGCTAAAGCCAATGAATATGGCTATTCCATCAATGCACTTAGCGAACTTGACACAAAGGGCAAGGCGCTTGTGCTTGCCAACTCTTATCAGATAAACCCCAAGTTGTCTGGCGCTCCCGCGCAAACTATCGTTCTATCATTGGACTCAAGTAAAGTCGCAGACTTTGCCGAAATTAGAGTTGAAGGTCGTGCAGCTGATGTCATTGTATTAGCACCAAAAGGCATCACCTGTAACGGGTGTTCAGTGGTCAATGCTGAACGCGTGACGCTTGCGACGGGCGAAGCCGTTTATGAGAGCGGTGAGTTAGCAAGCATTGCCCTTTCTTCTGGAGGGATTACGGTTAGCGGTGCTGGTTTCTCAGCGTCACAAAGTAGTTTGGTCGATATTACCGCAGGTCAAGTCATCATTGATGCGCCATTGACCACGAACATGAAAGGTCGTGTGGTGACACGGGCTAACCAGGAGCTAAAGGAGATTGACCCAGCAGGAACTTTGGAAGTATCCAATGGTGATGTGCAAATCATCGTCGGAGATAACACGTTCCGCTACAGCGACCGTCAATCGGATGCCAACTTCAAGCCCTTTTCTGGCAATGCGCTAACTCTAACAGACAACGCTGACATCACAGTCGGTAACCTGCATTTAGAATCGACCTATGAAAATGGTGATATTTCAATCGATGGTCGAATTCGTGCCAACGGCGCTTGGACATATGTTGGGCGATATAACAACCAAAGTATTGTTCCGCTCGAATCAGTCAAGGTTAAGTCGAATGGCAATATCTCACTCTATGACCAGATTATTGTTGCCAACCGAGTGGAGTTGGAATCGACCAATGATATTCGCATTATTCCAGAGGGGGGGGTAGCCGCATTCGGAATTGAGAATATTCGTGGTGCTGAAGTTGATATTGCGGCAGTAGGTTTATTGGAGAACACAGGGTCAATTGTTGTTGAAAGTGCTTACTTGTCAGCTAATCAAGTGGTTAATGAAGGAGATATTGAGGCGTCACGCGATATCTACATCAATGGTAAGAACGAAGTCAAAAACCAGTTTGGCGCTGTTCTAATGGGAGAGAATATTCACTTAAAATCTGAGCGAAGAGTGACAAATGGTTCCCTATATCCTTACAGGCTTGTTCATAACAATAAAGTTAGTTCTCAGTCCCGGACTCGCGCTATTAACACTTCACCTGAGCATCAAGTCGGTGGTTTGCTTTCAGTTCCGCCACCTCCAAGTTCGATGCTGAAGATACCTGTGGAAAGCTTAGCGGCCACAATGTTGGGGCAGAACATCAAAGTTGAAGCTCAAGAATTTATAAACGCAAACCCGTATGAAATATCTAGAGGAGCAAGTGATTTGCCAGAGCTTAGTCTTGATTATTCTAAAAGTAGTCAAGTTCTTGTTTCTGCAGAGTCCACTTTAGATTTACGTCTTACGAGCCGTTTCTGGAATATGTCTTCTATCGCAGAGTCTTGGACGGGAAACACCATTATTACTGCTCCAGTAATCCTTAATGAAAGATACTATATTTGGGCTGACACAGAATTTAGGAAAGTGTTTGCACGAGCACATCCTTTTTGTCGAGGAATATCGGTTCAAGACCTAGAGGTCTACCGTAGACACCTCTTTATCAAAATAAAGCCCCCTTATGGCCCTAAGGCGTGGGCAGCGATCGGACGATGTTACAATACCAAGCCAGACCCTAACCAAACTGTTCGAGAGAGCCATCAGTTTATCCGTGCATTGTCTCCTCAAGGGAAGATTCATTCTGGTAATAATCTCATTTTAAAATCATTTAATTTATATAACGAACACAGCAGCGTTGAAGCGAAAAATGATGTGATGGGTACAGTGAATGTTGTCTGGATGGAAGGTCTAAGTCTGAGAGATGTATGGGAAACGACAACGGTGACTCATCATTCTAGGACTTACTGTACTAGGCGTATCTTTAGAAAATGTATTCGAAGAAAAACCGATCGCTGGACGACTTCCAGAACAGAGCTAACTAAAAATGAAGAGACGGCTAATTACCCATTTGTTTTTTTTGTTGGAGGGCATCTCCATCAAGGCTTTGGTGTGTCAAGTATTAAAGCGCAAGATATAACATATGGACCGTATGCTACTTCTTACCTTCCTAAAGTAGAACCTGCTCCACCAATTAAGCCAAGTAAATATATTCCAATAGTTAGCTCTGGAATTACTTTCTTTGTCCCTAATCCAAATTTCCAAGAATAAAAAGCAGTTGGTTAAAATGAACAAGATAAAAACGCCGCTATGGCAAAAAGTAACTTCTAATACGTTACTCGCAGCGTTCGTTACTCACCTGTCCTTCCCTGTTTATGCGTCGGTGAAAACAAATATTGCGCTCGAAGAAATTAAGGCAGCGGTGGCTTATACCGCACGTTATAACCTGATGGAATCGGTTGACCAATACCTTTACACAGGTGCACTGGAAAGCGATGAATTGGGTATATTCGATGGTTTTACTCACTTCTTCAACTTATTGACTACAAGTAACCCAGAACTTATCCCTGGTTACAGTGCAGAGATGGGCAAACCCGTTGAATTAACAACTTTGCCCGCGCGATTTGGTTCCCCTTATGTTGAACGTGGCATCATTCGCCACCAAATTAGCCAACTTCTCAATAAGAGCTGGATAAGTAAACCAGGCTATTCAAGCTACAACGAGCAAACCCAAAAGCTCTATGAAAATGCCGTGGAAGTGGCTAAAGAGAATGGCTTTCAACTGGGGCAACGCTTGACCGAACAACAAATCGCTGCGTTGACAAGAGATATTGTCTGGCCTGAAATTCGAACGATTGATGGCAAGTCATATTTGGTGCCGTTTGTGTATTTGACGCCAGCAACGATACAAGAGCAACAGTTACTTGAATCGACTTTTGCCGCGAACAGTGCAGAAATCAATACACAAACCTTTGTTGTCAATGGCAGTCGTGTTGAGTTTAAACACGATGCGTTGATTGATGTTGAGCAAGACTTTATCAACACACAAGGACATATCAGTGGTCAAAAATTTACGATTCGTACTGGTCGTGAATTGCAAAACCTATCTGGGACGATTACTGGCGATGACGTCACCCTCATTGCGAATAAACTAACCAACGACACTTTGGTCACACGTTTAGATTATGGCCATGGCTTTTCAGAAACCTTTAACCAAATTGGGACCATTTCTTCATTAGGTAATTTGAATATTTACACGTCGGGAGACGTTGTCAGCCATGGTGGCAGGTTCAGTTCTCAAGGTTCTCTTGAGATAGAAGCCGGTGGCAATATTATTCTTGTTCCTCAGCAAGATAAAGATCAACGAGCAGAATCCGGTGAGCGTTGGTCTGATAGCGAGTCCTCACTCGTTAACCTACAAACCAGCTTGTCGGCAGTCGATACACTTTCACTAATCGCAGGTGGAGAGGTGTTTATTCAGGGCGCAGCTCTGGAGAGCCAGGGGTTGTTGCAGATCCTGGCAGGCCACGGAATTACGCTCAAAAGTGCCGCAGACTTACGTTCTTATGAGAGAAAGTTCGAAGCGGAAAGCGGTGGCATGTTTGGCACCAAGGAAAGCGAATCAGAGAGTGCTACGGAAGCTGAAATTGTCAGAACGCTGCTTAAAGCGGGCCAAAGTATGTTGCTCTCAACTGAGAACGGCAATGTCCTACTGGAGGCGGTAACGATTGACAACAAAGGTATGTCAAAAATTATTGCTGAAAATGGCTCGATTGATTTCGAATTGGCGAAACTTCTAGAAACCTATAGCCATGAACAGTCTTTTGAAGGGTCTTTGTCTTTCCGCCATCAGGGTAATGGCTACCAACGTGAAGTGGCTTACTATTCGGAGTTCATCAACAACGGTGGCTTTATTTTGGATGGTGCCCATGGAGTACGAATCCAAATTGCCTCAGGTTCAAAAAATCTAGATCATATTATTGCCGACTTGGCCCAGAGCCCTGAACTTGCATGGATGCAAGAGGTTCGTAACAACCCTGAATACAGCCACGTCGATTGGGAATCTATCGAGTTGGTGGTTGAAGAATGGGATTATGACCAATCAGGATTAACCCCTGCTGCGATGGCAATTTTGTCCGTTGTAATCGCTATTGCAACCAGTGGTGCCAGCCTAGCAACAACTCCAGGTACAGTGACTGCTGGCGTAGCTCTTGACACTGCTATTGGAGCAGGGATTGCAGCGTTAGAGACACAGATGGTTGCGAGCCTGCTAGCAAACGGTTTTGATATCAAAGATACACTTGAGCAATTGGCGTCTGATGAGTCCCTTACCTCGTTAGCAACGACTATGGTTACAGCCGGAGTATTAAGTGGCTTAGATATTCCGCTGTTTTCAGGTGATGCAGGGGTAAGCCAGAGCATCAATGATATTCTGGGTAACATCGCTAGTGAACCCATTATTAATCAGGCTATCTCTCAGTTGGTAAAGACAACCGTGAATACGGGGGTGTCTGCGATAGCCAATGGACATAGCATCGAAGAATTTGGTGATGCCTTTGTGCAGAGTATTGCTATGTCAGCAGTAATGCATATAGGAAAAGATCTAGCCAATAAAATAGGCATAGCTTCTCGAATACAAGACGGACAAACAGAACCTGATTTTGATACGGCAGCCAAGTATATTGCTCATGCTGCTCTGGGATGTGGGCTAGGCACGGCAGTTTCAAGCATTAATGGTGGTAATAGTAGTGCTAACCAAAATGGCTGTGCATCTGGAGCCGCGGGTGGTGTTATTGGAGAGTACGTAGCTGAAACATATAAAGAGCATATTGGTTATATTGAAGGCGAAACAGAAAAATTTGCAAATGAAACGCTTAGGGCGCTCCAGAAAGAAGATCCACTTTCTGAAATTGATACTGCGACTCTACGGCAAGAACTTCAGCGATTGAAAGCGTTGGGTGTGGATATCGCTCGTTTGTCTGCCGCAATTACAGTATTTGGTTTCGGTGGTAATGTTGATATCGCCTCTTCGACGTCAGGTAATGCCGCAGAGCACAATGCATTACTTTACTGGGTTTCGCAAGGTCTTATTGTGCTTTTTCAAGCAGGTAGTTTCTACGTGACCCTCTTGAGCGTCATTGAACTGCCTGAGCTATTTAAAACGGCAGAAGACTTTGCTAAGGCGTTTAGTTCTGATGATGAAGAGGAAAGAGAAAAAGCTCGTCAAGCACTAGAAAGTGCTGCATATGAGGCGGTAAAAGAGAGGGCTCAAGACTCGATTGTTGATAGAGCACTTTCATTGAGAAAGTGGAAGTCAGCAATAGCGGCAATGACTTCTATACAGCTGCTTGAGTTACTTGAAGGTGAGTATGAAAACCTAGAGTTCACAGATGGTGTAACCGCTGTTTCGAATATTATCTTACAAGTAAAAGGTAATTCGAAAGCTTATTCCCGAATGACAGATGATGCGCGGGTTCGGGGCAGTAATGTAACATCAGCGGGGATTAGAAAGCCAGTTGAGCAACTTACTGCTGCTGACTTCGCGTCTATGTATGCTGATTACAAAAAAATGGCACCGAACGGTAAGTTTGGGCCTGTAGAATTTGAGAAAAACGTTAAAGCAGGGTGGAATTTTAGTAGTGATAGAAAGTGGCATAAAGAGATAACCACAGGATACATTGAGAAACCAGTGTATAAAGACACAGTAATCAATGGCGTAAATACTAAAGAGCGAATCAACCCAATTGAAGTTTGTCGTATCTCAGATTGCGATTCTGAAATAAAAATAGCTGTAGATATAAATGGTGAAAAAAAGGATGTAGGTATAACTGAACTGGGCGCTTATAGAACGGAAGCAAAGCGAGTTAAGGATTTAAATTCAGAGCAATTGACAACTGAGCAACAGGAAGCCTTCGTAAAAGCCAGCACTGAGGTGACTCAATTCAGCCACTCTATCGGTGTTTTAGCGGGGCAGGCTGTCATGCAGAACAAACTTTTCAAAGTAGGTGAGAATGGTGTTACAGAAGTTCGTAAGCTTAAGGCCGATTATCCGGGAAGTTTGCAAACAAATGACCAATTTGACGATGTTTTTCTGATTTCTTATGCTGATGGTCGGGAAAAAATATTCATTCCCGAATATAAAGGGGGGGTTAACCCTTCTGATAGCACACGTGTTATTGACGGTGTGCGTTATGCTCAAGGGCATTACAAGCACTCACTAGATACATTTGAATCTATGAAAACTTTTATCTCAAATGCCTCTAATTCTGGTGCTCTAGCAGGAAGTCGTGAACTTGAAGAGTATGCCTTTACGGTTCAAAAACTGACTGAGCACTATGACAATGTGTCATTTGTTAAGATTACAACCAAGCTTAATAGTGATGGTTCCCTAAAAGAAAATGGAACCCGGATACAGATTAAAGAGAAGGCATTTAAACCAGATGAATAAATGTATATTAGATCATCATGTGATTGAGAACTGTCAACGAAATTGGGGAGATGATTACTCCTCGCTTAAGTTGACGCAGTGGTTAGAACCGTTGATAAGTATGACTCCGTGTAGGGATGATCTTGAAGGGCTAGATCCTCATGAATATCAATTTAGTTGTATTACTCAGCAAGATTGGCACCTTGAAGTATTGGGAAAACGCCTTCTTAAAGGGGAGCCAAAATCGTATTTAGAGTGGCACCTGAAGCTTATCTACCATCTAGGGCAAGCATATTTTCGAATGACATTTAATGCAGGTACGCAGGTTCCAATCAATGTCAACCAGCACTGTTATTCTGCGGTTGGTAAGGTCTACGATAGCGGCTTAGGTTTGGATGATTGGGTTATCTCATTTTCAGCGGCATTAATTCTTCAAGATTACAATGGTGCCTTTGAGCTATGCGAAATGAATGATTCTTTCATTGATGCGGATATTTTTACCGCAAGCTCTGCAGACAAGCAATTTGATAAAGCCATGTTACGGTTATTGAAAGGTGTTTTGCATCCAGAATCTGATATAGAAGCGCTACTGAAGGATGCGGCACAAAAAGTCTTTGACCCTCAGGCGATTGGTTCCACCAGAAAAGGAGTCGATCACAGAGTGGAAGAGGTGCAATATCGCTACTTGCCGTTAATCTCTTTGATTCACGCGATGTACAGTTCTGACAGGGAAACCTTGTACCCAGAGAAACTAAAAGAAGCTCTAGAGGATCATAAAACATACTGGATGAGGGATGAACCACAGCATGATAATGCTTATGTCTCTAAACAATGGATAGCCTTGCTAATCACTGCTCTTGCTTCTTTGGCTTATCATCGTTGGGGGCTTGAGCCATGCGTCGATACTCTATATATGCCAGAGTGGATGGTGAAAGGGGACATAAGTCCTGAATTTAAGAGCAAAGCGGAAGTCTTTAGTAGTAATGTATAATTTCGATTGTTAGAAATGAAATCGAATATACAAGCTGACTAAATGAACCTCTATCACTTAGCCACATCTTTATTAGGTGTGGCTTATTTTTCTTTCAAAATATTATCGAGCGATTCAATCTATTATGAAAAAAATAATCAGTTTCCTATTTTTATTGTCGGCATTTTACTCTCATAGCCTATTGGCTTGGGATGGCATTATACGAGGTAAAATTCAACAAGTGCACGTCACTGAGGCCGAAAATTATGGCTTCCGAGTCATGTTTACAAGCAAAGCCACCTTGTGTGGTAACCAACATACTTGGGCGTACCTGAATAAGTCAGATAGTAACTACGAAACCTATGTCAGTGTACTGTTGTCTGCAAAACATGCGGGTACAGATGTTCTTTTGTATACCAATCAAGACGGTTCTAGCCAAAACTACTGCAAAATTGGCTATGTCATACTTGATTAAATGTACGATGAAATGAAAATTAAACTTTTATCTATGCTACTTATTTTATCAGCTTATATTCAAATGCGAGGTAGTCAGTCTGGTTATCCGATAATTGATCGTATCTGACTTAAGCAATAAATAATTTCTTACTCTATTGATAGTCATATATCAATAGAGTAAGAAAGATTATAAGGACACACACTTTAGTGCCATGAACACTGGTTAAATCAGACAATATCTAAAATTTGACCTATTTTGCTTTCTGGTGTGTGTCCTGAGATTTCCGAATAGTTTGCCTGATATTGATTGCATTCTAGTCGTACTGTAAACCCATACCGCCAGCGTAGTCTGGCGTTATTTTTATCGTTTGCGGAGTTATTGCTTGCCTTTCCGCCTTGGTATTGCACAATACCGCCCCTGACAAGCAATTTTATCAACACCAATCCAGACCCATGCTGTTAATCATCGATAACTACGATTCCTTTACTTACAACCTGTACCAATACTTTTGCGAGTTAGGTGCCGAGGTAAAAGTGGTGCGTAACGATGAAACAGATATTGCAGCGATTGAAGCGATGAAACCCAGCCATCTAGTGATTTCTCCGGGCCCGTGTACGCCTAATCAAGCCGGGGTCACCCTAGAGGTGATAGAACACTTTGCCGGCAAATTGCCAATACTTGGAGTGTGCTTGGGCCATCAGGCCATTGCTCAGGTGTTTGGTGGTGAAGTGGCGCGTGCTCGTCAGGTCATGCATGGAAAGACTTCCCCAATCCGACACAACGGCCGCAGTGTTTTTGCTGGTTTGAATAATCCTCTTACAGTGACACGTTATCATTCATTAGTGGTGAAAAACGGCACGCTACCCGAGTGTTTTGAGCTCACCGCTTGGACGGAACTCGAAGATGGCTCAATGGATGAAATCATGGGCTATCAGCACAAAACGTTACCTATTGATGCGGTGCAATTTCATCCAGAATCGATCAAAACAGAGCAAGGGCACGAGCTTCTCGCTAACTTTTTGCGTCGTTAATACCCTCTGTTGGCATCAGTAAATTCTGACTGGGATCACTTTTTTTAACATTTCTTTCATATTGTTGCGCGCGGATATTATGTGAAAAACTATTCGTAGGCGTTGCCCTGCCTGACTCTCCGCCCTTGTTATTACTATGCTTAACTACAGCTTATCTTTGTTATAAGAATATATTGCTTCATAAAAGCGGTGGCTTAATGCATAAATACTCAAAGCGAATGCAGAACAGACTTTCAGCAGTGAAGTAAAAAGAATAATTCACTATTGAAATGGTTAATTAAATGTAAATACAATGCCGCAATTGCTTAAATGCAAAACAATATGTGCTTTCGTCAAATGAAAGCAAGGATGCAAAAATTACCTGGCATGCGGTATCGAGAGGGAATGTGCAATGACAGTCGAAAATAAAGTAGAACGCGGTTTGTTTAATGAGGTGATGGTGCCTTGTTATAACCCAATGGAAATGGTTCCGGTCAAGGGTGAAGGTGCTCGTGTTTGGGATCAGGAAGGCAAAGAATATATCGACTTTGCTGGTGGTATCGCCGTGAGCTGTCTGGGTCATTGTCACCCTGCTATGGTTAATGCGCTGACTGAGCAAGGTCAGAAGCTGTGGCACCTGAGCAATGTCATGACAAATGAACCTGCACTTCGCCTTGCGAAGAAGCTAACAGAGGTGAGCTTTGCAGAGAAAGTGTTCTTCGCTAACTCAGGCGCAGAAGCCAACGAAGCGGCGCTGAAATTGGCACGTCGTTACGCTGCGGATAAGTTTGGCCCTGAAAAATCTGAAATCATCGCTTTCAAACAAGGCTTCCACGGTCGTACTTTCTTTACAGTCACGGTAGGCGGCCAGGCGGCTTACTCTGATGGTTTTGGTCCTAAACCTGGTGATGTGACTCACCTGCCATACAACGATATTGAAACGCTACGCGAGCACATCTCTGATCGTACTTGTGCCATCATGATGGAGCCACTTCAAGGTGAAGGCGGTATTATTTCTCCAACAGACGAGTTTGTTCAAACGGTTCGCGAGCTGTGTGACAAACACAATGCGCTGCTTATCTTTGATGAAGTTCAGACGGGTAACGGCCGTACTGGCCACTTCTACGCTTACCAAGGTCTGGGTGTTACACCAGATATTTTAAGCACAGCAAAATCGCTTGGTGGTGGTTTCCCTATCGGTGCGATGCTAACGACCTCTGAACTGTCTGAGCACATGAAAGTGGGGACACATGGTTCAACATACGGTGGTAACCCATTGGCCTGTGCGGTTGCAGAAGCGGTGGTCGACATCGTAAGCGCACCGGATACTCTAGCAGGTGTTGCTGAGCGTGAAGCGCTATTCCGTGATGGTTTAACTGCACTTAATGATAAGTACCACATGTTCTCAGAAGTACGTGGTAAAGGTCTTCTGCTTGGTGCGGCTCTGAATGAAGAGTGGCAAGGCCGTGCGCGTGACGTACTGGTTGCAGCCGGTAAAGAAGGCTTGATGGTGTTAGTGGCAGGCGCGAATGTGGTTCGCTTTACACCTTCATTGGTTATCACCAAAGAAGAAATCGCAGAAGGATTAGCAAGACTAGATAAAGCTCTAGCAACGCTAGCTAAATAAGAAACACCTAGTCTAGTACTCATATCGATATAAACGGTGTCATCCTCAAGAGGAAGGCACGACCGAATTGGGGATCTCCTGCATCGCGTTGAGAGATTCCCAATCACGTTCGTTCCTCACTGTAGGGAATGACGAAGTCAAAGTATAAACGGATAACTAATGAGTACTAGCGTTCACGCATCAGGAGGGATTATCGATGCTGGTTGTTCGCCCTATAGCAATGTCGGACTACGACGCGCTGCACACGTGTGCAGTGGAATCGGGTCATGGATTTACATCTCTTCCGGTTAACGAAGAACTGTTAACCAATCGTATTACTCATTCAGAGTACAGCTTTGCCAAAGATAATGTGACTGAGCCCGGTGACGAAGGTTACTTGATGGTTGGTTTCGACAGTGAGACTGGCGAAGTGGCAGGTTGTACTGGTATTGAAGCGTCTATTGGCTGGGATGTGCCATTTTATTCTTACCACATTAGCACCATAGTGCATTCATCACCGAAACTCGGGGTGAACAATGTGGTGAAGTTGCTGACGTTTGGCAATAACTACACAGGTTGTAGTGAAATTTGTACCTTGTTCCTACGCCCGGATTTCCGCGTTGGGCTCAACGGTCGTCTGATGTCGAAATGTCGTTTCTTGATGATGGCGGAGCATCCGCATCGTTTTTCTGAAACGGTTTTCGCTGAAATGCGTGGTGTCTCGGATGATGAAGGTAACTCACCATTCTGGAAATGGCTGCAAGAGCATTTCTTCTCGATTGACTTCACGATGGCAGACTACCTGACCGGTATCGGTAAGAAAGGTTTTATTGCCGACCTTATGCCTAAGTTGCCGATTTATATCAACCTGCTAAGCAAAGAAGCTCAAGCAGTGATTGGTCAGGTGCATGAAAATACTAAACCTGCACTGCGTCTGCTTGAGAAAGAAGGTTTTACGTGCCGTAACTACGTCGACATCTTTGATGGCGGCCCGTCCGTGGAATGTGATGTGCGTAATATTGAGTCGGTCCGTCACTCTTTCCGCGCCAAAATCACCATTGCTGAGCACACCAGCTCGCAAGATTACCTTATCTCAAACACATCGTTTGAAAACTTCCGTGCTGTAGCAACTAAAGCGGCGTACGACCAAGCTTCTGAATCTGTGATTCTGTCGCCGGATGTGGCTAAAGCACTGGAAGTCAATGAAGGCGAATACGTTCGCATGCTGGCTCAGTAATCGAAAGGAATAGAAACATGACACATTGGATTGCAGGCGAGTGGCTTGCCGGGCAGGGCGAAGCAATGAATTCGACCAGCCCATACAACAATGAAGTGATCTGGCAAGGCGACAGTGCGTCTCCTGCGCAGGTTGAAGCGGCAGTCAGTGCGGCTCGACACGCCTTCTTAAGTTGGAAAAAAATGACTTACGCTGAGCGTGAAGCTATCGTGCTGGCGTTTGCTGAGAAAGTAAAAGAAAACAGCGAACAAATCGCTGAAATCATTGCGAAAGAAACCGGAAAACCTATCTGGGAAACACGTACTGAAGCGGCAGCCATGGCCGGTAAGATTGCGATTTCTATCCGTGCTTATCATGACCGTACCGGTGAAGCGACACGCGAAGCCGCTGGCAACCAGATTGTCCTACGTCATCGTCCTTTGGGTGTGATGGCGGTATTCGGCCCTTACAACTTCCCAGGGCATCTGCCAAACGGTCACATAGTGCCAGCATTACTAGCAGGTAACACGGTTGTATTTAAGCCATCTGAGCAAACGCCATTGACTGGCGAATTCGCAATGAAACTTTGGCAACAGGCGGGTTTACCAGCCGGTGTCATCAACCTTGTTCAGGGCGCGAAGGAAACGGGTGTTGCTCTCGCCGATGCAAAAGGCATTGATGGTGTGTTGTTCACTGGTAGTGCCAATACAGGTCATATCCTGCATCGTCAGTTTGCAGGGAAGCCAGGTAAAATGTTGGCGCTAGAAATGGGTGGCAACAACCCTATGGTGATCTCTGAGAATTATGGCGAGTTGGATGCAACCGTGTATACCATCATTCAGTCTGCTTTCATCAGTGCAGGTCAACGTTGTACTTGTGCCCGCCGTCTCTACGTACCTGTTGGTGAAAAAGGCGATCAACTGGTGACTAAGCTGGTTGAAGCGACAGAGAAGATTCGTGTTGATCAACCTTTCGCTGAGCCTGCACCATTTATGGGCCCTCAAATTTCTAAAGCCGCGGCTGACTTTATTCTTAATGCGCAAACCAACTTACAAAGCCTTGGCGGCGTGAGTTTGCTAGAAGCCAAAGCGGGTGAAGCGGCATTTGTGTCTCCGGGCATTATTGACGTGACGCCAATTGCTGATCTGCCAGATGAAGAGTATTTCGGTCCACTACTGCAAGTGGTGCGTTACCAAGGCTTGGAAAAAGCCGTTGAGCTGGCAAACGATACGCGCTTTGGCTTGTCGGCTGGTCTCGTTTCCACCGACGACAGCGAGTGGGATTATTTTGTTGACCACATCCGCGCTGGTATTGTTAACCGTAATCGTCAGTTAACTGGCGCGAGCGGTGATGCACCATTTGGTGGTCCTGGTGCTTCGGGCAACCTACGACCAAGCGCTTACTACGCAGCAGATTACTGCGCGTACCCAATGGCTTCAATGGAAGGGGGAGAAACACTACTACCCGCGACCTTAAGCCCGGGTGTTGAGTTATAAATATATTTTAAGGGTTTCCCTTACCGCCTCCCTTTTAGGGAGGTTTTTAAACGTCACAGGTTGAAGGCTATCTGATCAGATTTCTGGATAAATTTGGTCAGATAGCCTCCTTTATAAAAAATTCAGTCAACAATAAGTATAACTCCGTTAACGTAGACAAACCCAAACAAGGAGGCGTTATGACGCCACAAGTTTTATTCCAGTCGTTATGGAATGACTATATTCAACGCTTATGTCCCTCTGCTGATAACGTTCACCAGCTGCTTCAGGAAAATGAGCCGCTGATCAATGACCACATCGCCCTGCGTACATTTAACGTAGCGCCTTTAGGTATTGAAACACTGGCCAAACCATTTATCGACGTGGGCTACAAGCCATGCGGTGATTATGAGTTCGAAAGCAAGAAGTTAGTGGCGAAACATTTTGAGCACCCAGATCCAAAACAGCCGAAAGTGTTTATCAGTGAGTTAAAAGTGAACGAGTGTTCTCCAGAGCTTCAGGCCATCGTTGCCAAGCTAGTTGAGCAATTGGACACCGATAAACTCAAAGGTCATGAGTTCTTGTCTGGTGGGCGTCTGTGGGATCTGAGTTTTGCTGATTACCAGTTACTAGCAAAAGAGAGTGAATACGCTTCCTGGCTGGCGGCACACGGCTATGGTGCCAACCACTTTACAGTGAGTGTCAATCAATTAGATGCGTTTGAGGAAGTGAAAGGTGTCAATGATCACCTACGTGAAGCTGGTTTTACGATCAACGAATCAGGCGGTGAAGTAAAAGGCTCACCTGACGTGCTGCTTGAGCAATCCTCCACCATGGCAGATAAAGTGCCAGTGACCTTCACAGAAGGGACTGAGATGATTCCTGGTGGCTTCTATGAGTTTGCTAAGCGCTACCCGATGAGTAACGGTGAACTCTACCCAGGATTTGTTGCAGCCTCTGCTGATAAGATCTTCGAGAGTACTAACGGGTAGGAAAATCTGAGAACGGACTTCGTCCTCGGGAACGCTGCGCTTCGAGATTCGGGCTGCGCCCTGGTGAAACAGTCGTCATTCCATAGACCGACGAAGGAGGGAGTAGGGAATCTTTATAGATTTACCTGCTTGTTTGAAGAGATCCCCAACTCGGTCGTCCCTCCCTCTCGGGGATGACATAAGCAAACAAAAAAGCCACCAATGTCTCCATTGGTGGCTTTTAAATTCTTAGCGGTTAATCGAAATTAACGGGTACCGTAAACAACGATTGTTTTACCGTGGGCAGAAATTAAGTTCTGCTCTTCTAGCATCTTCAAGATACGACCTACGGTTTCACGAGAACAGCCAACAATCTGACCGATTTCCTGACGAGTGATCTTGATCTGCATACCGTCTGGGTGCGTCATTGCATCTGGCTGTTTTGCCAAGTTAAGCAGTGTCTGCGCGATGCGGCCTGTTACATCAAGGAATGCCAAGTCACCGACTTTCTGACTGGTCACTTGCAGGCGGCTTGCCATTTGTGCAGATAGACGCATCAGGATGTCAGGGTTAACTTGGATTAGCTGACGGAATTTCTTGAATGAAATTTCTGCTACTTCACAAGGAGATTTGGCACGAACCCATGCCGTACGCTCTTGGTCTTCTTCGAATAAACCAAGTTCACCGATAAAGTCACCTTGGTTTAGGTAAGAAAGGATCATTTCCTTACCTTCTTCGTCTTTAATAAGTACAGCCACAGAACCTTTGACAATGTAGTAAAGAGTCTCTGCTTTTTCGCCCGCGTGAATAAGCGTGCTTTTTGATGGGTACTTATGAATATGACAGTGTGAAAGGAACCACTCTAATGTTGGATCGGTTTGAGGTTTACCTAGAACCATAATATCTCACTTCCTCTGCAGGGTACGCTTGCTACTTTCCATGTTTTAGCTAAGCCTTGAATCAAGACCTACTAGGATAAGAGCACTTTTCAAATGCTGCAAGCCATCTTTGTTTCGGTTTCAAATAGTATCTTTTTTTGAAATCTATTTCTTGATTTTAATCGGGTACATCTTACGATTTTCTACGCAAAAATGTGCACATGATCACGGTATGAAAAGTAATCGTGTTTAGAACGCGAGTCTTAGCCAATTTTTCCGGTTTCAATTAACTGTTGCAAGATAGGGCGAACAATCAGCTCGACAGCGAAACTCATTTTTCCGCCCGGCACCACGAGCGTGTTGTGACGTGACATAAATGAACCGTCAATCATCGCCAGCAGATATGGGAAGTCGACATTCTTGATACCACGTAGGCGAATGACAACAAAGCTTTCATCTAAGCTTGGGATGCCTTTAGCATTAAGTGGGTTGGAAGTGTCGACGGTCGGAACACGCTGGAAGTTGATGTGAGTTCTTGAGAACTGAGGAGTGATGTAGTTGAGGTAGTCGTCCATCGAACGGACAATTGAATCCATCACCGCTTCACGCGAATGGCCGCGGTCACGGGTGTCTCTGACAAACTTTTGGATCCATTCCAAGTTGACAATGGGTACCATGCCGATCAGAAAATCGACGTGCTGAGCGACATTCACATCGCCATCAACGACGCCACCGTGTAAGCCTTCATAAAACAGCACATCAGAGTTTTCTGGCAGTTCTTGCCACGGCGTAAAGGTCCCCGGCATTTGGTTGTATGGTACGGCTTCATCAAAGGTGTGCAGATAACGACGTACCTGACCTGTCCCTTCGTTACCGTATTTACGGAAAAACTCTGCGAGCGCCGGAAAGTCGTTGGCCTGCGGACCAAAGTAGCTAATGTGACGACCTTGCTCACGGGCTTTACGAATTTCGACATCCATCTCTGGGCGAGTAAAACGGTGAAAGCTATCACCTTCGACCCAAGCGGGCTTGACGTTCATCATGTTGAACATTTTGCGGAACGCTTCAGATGTCGTAGTAGTGCCTGCACCAGAAGAACCGGTGACGGCAATGATTGGATGTTTTGCTGACATGACAAACCTTGTCTGTAAATAACTGTCCCTTGTTGCATGTCACTATAACACGCTTTATTGGAAGGGCACGGTATGATGTGTTTTAAATTAAAACTTTTGCTTGAGTTGAATATCGACGGTTTCGTGAAGCTCGGAAAACACCACAACAGCCTCGCCTGATTCGAGCTGGCTTTTTATTTGCTCGACTTTGTCTGGTAGGGATATTTCCAGTTCACCATAGTCAGTGCCCTCGCGAAGGACGAACTCACGAATCAGGTTGTCTAGTGTGTCTGGGTCAATTTGTTGCCATGGAACGATCATAAATACCTCTGTCTTTTATGCTCGAAAAGTTGAGGGCTATTATCCAGAAACCGCCAGACTTTGGTAGTAGGCTGGTAACGCTTCTTCTAACCAGAACCTAGGTTTGAGTGCGCTGCCAGTTAAGAAACCAACGTGTCCACCTTGTTCGAACAGCCGGTAGTCGATATTGTCAGGGAGGACATACTTAGGGATCACCGCATCGGTCATGAAAGGGTCGTCTTTAGCATGGATGATTTGTGTCGGTATGCGAATGTCTTTCAATTTGTGGATACCCGAACAACGTTGATAATAATCTTGTGCATCTTTAAAGCCATGCAGTGGCGCAGTGATCAAGTCATCAAATTCAAACAACTTGGTGACTCGCTTAATGCTCTGGTAAGACACATCGAGTTCGCCTTTAATTAGGTGATGTTTCCGCAAAGCCGTTTTTTTCAACGATGAGAGTAAATAGGTCTTATAAACCTTGGAAAAGCCCTTCTCGATGCGTTCTGAACAAGCCGATAGGTCAAGTGGTGCCGACACTATGGTCGCCGCAGAAAGCAGAGGCGCTTGATTGTACTCAGCTAGATAGTTAGCCAACATGTTGCCACCGAGCGAAATTCCAACGGCGACTTTGGTTTCGTTCGGCACTTGTTGATTGAGCTGCTCAAGGAAGAAACGCGCATCTTCTACTTCACCGGAGTGATATGCCCGTGCTCGGTGGTTAGGTTTACCGCTACAGCCACGGAAATGCATCATCACAGATAGCCAACCTTGCTGAGAAAATGCGTGCATCAAGCCATTGGCATATGGGCTGTAAAAGCACCCTTCTAGGCCATGAAACAAGATAAAAACAGGCTTTTTCTTCGCGTGTTCAGTTTGCCAGTCTTCACTCCACGCCAGATCGAGGAAATCACCATCTGGAGTATTCAGGGTTTGCCACAGTGGTTCAAATAGCGCTTTTTTGCGAATAAATCGTGGCGCTAGAGTTTGCAGGTGCGGATTGGCTAATCCTTTGGCAGCAATAAATTGAGTCATAAGAAAGCCTGTCAGTGGGTGAGGTCATCGATGGATTGGGCAAAAACGGCGTGTAAATGTTCTCCGCCAAGCTGACGACAATATCTTAACGTCAGCGGTTCATCTTGGTTATTCTGTAATTCTATACTATTGATGCAGTCGACCAGATCAGACTGCTGCTGCTTTTCGAGTTGTAATTCGAACTGCAAAGCTTCTCTGTAGAGGGTATCAGAAACATGAGATTTGAGCTTACGGCGCAGGTCGCGATAGCTGTGTAACAAGGTTTCTGAGCGCCCCAAACATTCTTCGACTTTATGCCAGTCTTCATCGAGAAAGGCAGCTTGCTGCTCATCAAGCCATTTCAGCAGCAACAGCAAGTTTACATTGCCTTTGAACTGGTTTTGTAAATTCAGGCACGCATCTTTGACTTCCCTAACACTGTAATATTGTAGGCTGAACTGCCATAAGCGCTCTAGTGTCAGAGATGTTGATGCGTGCTTTGAGCTCATTGACCGTTAAACTCCTGTTCCATCTGCTCCAGCTCTTCCTGTAGCGCCATCCATTCCATTTCGACGTCTTCCAGTTCGGCTTTGGCCTGACTCTGAACGGTTAATATCTGATTAAGTTTAGCTTTGTTTTCCGCTTCATACAGCGAGTTATCAGATAATTGCGTTTCTGCTTCCGCTAATTGATGACCAAGGGTCTCCATCTTAGCCTCAAGTTTAGTAAGTGTTTTGCGTGCAGGAGCGGTCTGTTTACGGAATTCGGCTTCACGACGCTTTTGTTCTTTTTTGGCAGCGGCACTATTGATGTTGCTCTTTTCTGGTTGTGCAGATTGCGCTTCGCGGCGTTCAGCTTTTTGCTGTTCTGTCAGCCACTTGTAGTAATCATTCAGATCACCATCAAAAGGGGCAACCTGACGAGCATGAACTAAGTAGAGATCGTCTGTGGTCGCGCGCAGCAAGTAGCGGTCGTGTGAAACAATCACCATCGCACCTTCGAACGTTTGTAGAGCCAGCGTGAGAGCTTGGCGCATGTCTAAGTCTAGGTGGTTGGTCGGCTCATCAAGCAGTAATAAGTTTGGTTTTTGCCAAACGATCAGAGCCAGTACGAGGCGAGCCTTCTCTCCGCCAGAGAAAGGGGCCACTTTTTCTAGCGCTTTATCACCTTGGAATCCAAAACTGCCCAGATAATTACGTAGCTCAAGTTCGTTTTTATCCGGTGCAATTTGCATCATATGCTGCAGTGGTGTTTCTTCTGGGTGCAGTGTCTCTAACTGGTGCTGAGCGAAGTAACCAATCTTAACCCCCTGTGAGTATGTCAGATCGCCACCTTGAGGGTTCAATTCACGAGAAAGCAGTTTGATTAGGGTGGATTTACCCGCGCCGTTACGTCCAAGTAGACCTATGCGGCTACCAGGAACCAGATTGAGGCGGATTTTTTCTAAGATCAGATTGTCATCATAACCCGCAGAGACCTCATCCATCATAATGATTGGGTTGGGCAACGCATCGGGATCGCGGAATTGGAAACTGAATGGGTTGTCAAGCTGAGCAGGTAGAACTTTTTCCATACGCTCAAGGGCTTTGATACGGCTTTGTGCTTGGCGAGCTTTTGAGGCTTTATAGCGGAAGCGGTCGATATAACTTTGCATATGCGACATTTGCTTTTGCTGCTTTTCAAATTGTGCTTGCTGCAAGATGAGCTTTTGCGCACGCTGATCCTCAAACGAAGAGTAGTTACCCGTGTACTCATTGAGTTGCTGGTTTTCGACATGAATAACACGACCCACGATAGGATCGAGGAAATCACGGTCGTGTGAGATCAGTACGAGCGTGCCCGGATAGTTTTGCAACCAGCGCTCTAACCACATCACAGCATCAAGATCTAAGTGGTTGGTTGGCTCATCGAGTAGCAAAAGATCGGAGCGACAAAGCAGGGCTTGTGCAAGGTTAAGGCGCATACGCCAACCACCAGAAAACTGAGTGAGGCTCCAGCTCATCTGATCTTGGCTAAAACCCAAACCATCAAGCAGTTCTGCGGCGCGTGCTCGAATACTATAACCACCAATGGTTTCAATCTTGCCATGGATTTCGGCGACCAAGGTGCCTTTGTCCTGTTGCTCTGCCGTCTCCAGCTCTGATTCGAGGCGGCGATACTCACGATCACCATCAATGACATACTCAATCGCACTGCGCTCTAGGGCTGGCGTTTCCTGTGCCACCCACGCCATTTCCCAATGAGAGGGTTTGCTGAAGTTACCAGCATCAATAGACAGTTCATCTTTGATTAATGCAAATAGGGTCGATTTACCACAGCCGTTTTTACCGACTAGGCCGACTTTGTCGCCCGGGTGAATGGTCGCTGAAGTTTGGTCCAGCAGTGGCTTACCGCCACGCAGCAGCTGGATGTCAGAAAAGGTAATCATAATCTTGTGCTTTATTCTTGCTCGTATCGCGTCGAATAGTAGGGGGAATGAGATAAAATGTCGATTATTGCGTTATGCTTAACAACAACGTATAACAAACCGATAGCGATAAAATTGTACTTAACACCTATTTAGGTATTGAAAACAAAAGGATGGCAACTTACGGAATGGCTGTAAATGATTTGAATGCTGAGTCGCCTGAAAAACCGAAAGTGTTGGTGATTTATGCTCACCCTGAGTCGCAAAGCTCAGTCGCGAACCAAGTGATGATCAAGAAGACTGCGGCGCTTGAACACGTTACTGTGCATGATCTCTATGCGTATTACCCCGACTTTTTTATTGATGTGGATGCCGAGCAGCAGCGTTTGCTCGACCACGATGTGATCGTTTTTCAGCATCCGTTGTATATGTATTCTTGCCCAGCACTACTTAAAGAGTGGATGGATCGAGTGTTGGGTAAGGGGTTCGCTTATGGAAAAGGTGAAGCGCTTAAAGGTAAACATTGGCGCAGTGTCATTACTACAGGCGGTAATGAGGATGCCTTTGGCAGTAGTGGGTATAACAAATACCCGTTGTCAGAAATTTTACAGCCGTTTGAGTTGACGGCTGCGTTGTGCCAAATGACATGGATTGAGCCGTTGGTACTTTACTGGGCTCGCAATGTCTCTGATATGGACCGCTATCAGCACGCAGAGGCTTATCGCCAATGGCTACTCAACCCGACGATGAACGCAACTTCAGGAGAAACTCATGGCACTTGAAAATGATTTCCTCCAGAGCAGTGTCATTTTTCTAACTGCAGCGGTCGTTGCAGTGCCGTTGGCGCAACGCTTAGGGCTTGGCTCGGTATTGGGGTATTTGCTGGCCGGTATTATTATCGGCCCCTGGGGGCTAGGCCTTATTAGCGATGTGGAAGCGATCCTCCACTTTGCCGAGTTTGGTGTTGTGCTACTGCTGTTTTTGATCGGCTTAGAACTGAATCCCAAAAAGCTCTTGCAGATGAAAGGGCCGATCCTTGGTCTGGGTGGCGCACAAGTCGTGATTACGACGGCGGTACTGGCGAGTGTGACCAATCTCGCTGGCGTCAATTGGCAAACCAGTTTAGTGATTGGCATGGGCTTGGCATTGTCATCAACCGCCATTGCGCTGAAAGTGATCGAAGAACAGGGTTTGGCAGGCAGTGAAGCGGGTCAGTCTGGGTTTGCCGTATTGCTATTTCAAGATATTGCGGTGATACCCATGTTGGCGATTTTGCCTATTCTAGCAGGCAATACTGCAGGGGATTGGCTCGATGCCATGTGGATGCTGGGTGGTGTTATCGGCCTACTGGTCGGCGGTCACTTTCTACTTCGTCCACTATTCCGCTACGTGGTGTTGAGTGGAGTACGAGAGCTATTTACGGTTGCTGCGTTACTGTTAGTGATCGGCATCGCACTACTGATGCAGCATCTTGGCCTCTCTATGGCACTCGGCACTTTCCTTGCCGGGGTTCTTCTAGCAGAGAGTGAATATCGCCACGAGCTTGAGATCGCTATCGAACCATTTAAAGGGTTACTGTTAGGATTGTTCTTTATTGCCGTGGGTATGGCGGTGAACTTAGGCCTGTTAGCCTTGGAGCCTTGGAATGTACTGATGGCGGTGTTCGGCTTGGTTGCCGTCAAGGCTGTTATTCTTTATTTCTTAGCCCGCTTGGCCGGCAGTAAACCTAAAGCCCGCAGTAAGATGGCAGCTATTTTAAGCCAAGGAGGCGAGTTTGCGTTTGTTATTTTTACAGCCGCGAGCGCAGAAGGTCTGTTAGCGCAAGAGCAAACTGCTTTTCTACTTGTCGTGGTGAGTTTATCTATGGTCACTACGCCCCTGCTATTGATGGCACAAAGTAAGTGGTATGCACGTGGCTTGAATGATGATGCGGGGTCGCTGCACACGGATGTAGTTAACCGTGAACCAAGAGTGATTATTGCGGGTTTTGGTCGTTTTGGTCAGATTGTTGGTCGACTAATGTACGCCAACAAAATTCGAGTAACGGTACTAGAAAGTGACGCCAGTCA
The DNA here is from genome assembly GCF_027587155.1 of Vibrio sp. T11.5. Lineage (NCBI taxonomy): Bacteria > Pseudomonadati > Pseudomonadota > Gammaproteobacteria > Vibrionales > Vibrionaceae > Vibrio > Vibrio sp. T11.5. The sequence goes on along the minus strand of NZ_JAPPTP010000020.1, from coordinate 49,023 downwards.
GATCCAATTACTCAGAAAGTATGGCTATAAGGTTTTTTATGGTGATGCTACGCAGTTAGACTTGCTGCGGGCTGCGGGAGCGGATAAAGCCGAAGCAATGGTGATTTGTACCGACTCTCCCGACGAAATCATGAAGATTATCGATTTGTGTCAGTACCATTTTCCGCATCTTAAGCTTTTGGCACGGGCACGAAGTCGAGTTGAGGCCTATCAGCTGTTGAGCCACGGGGTCGAAAACTACTCAAGGGAGACATTTCTCGGTGCTTTAGACTTGGGTCGCCAAGCGTTAACTGAGCTCGGGATGCACCCCTATCAGGCCAAGCGAGCCGAAGCGCACTTTAGAAAATTGGATAATGCGATGTTGGAAGAATTATTACCTCAGCATCATGAAGACAAGCAATTGGCCATGAGAGCCAAAGAAGCCCGAAAAGAACTGGAAGAAATTTTTGGTCGCGAGATGGAAAAAGATCAGCAATCAAAGAACTTCTGGGATTAAATCCAAATCTTCCCAGAGCATGGCAACCATTCCATTCTGGTGAAGATTTACGTTGTGGAATGAAAAAATGAAAAAAAGATTTATCGCAGGTGCTAGCTGCCCTAAATGTGCTCAGCAAGATACTTTGCGCTGGTGGATAGAAAACAATATTGAGTTAGTTGAGTGTGTAGAGTGTGAGTATCAGGAGCAGCGTAAACCGCAATCTGTAGAGAAAACCGAACACTCCCAACAAGAGATGATTGGTATTTTTAAGCCAGATTGATTGAGTTTCTTTATTTGATCCCCATAATATCCGGCATAGAAAATTGTTATTCGGAGCAACTCAATTGCTCCGTTTCTTTATCTCCTTGGAGTCATTATGAAAATTGAAAAGAATGTAGTAGTAAGCCTTGCTTACCAGGTTAAGCTGGAAGATGGTGCTGTGGTTGATCAATCAACAGCAGAAGCGCCACTGGATTACCTACACGGCAACAACAACCTGATCACAGGTCTTGAGACTGCACTGGAAGGTAAGGAAGCGGGCGCTCAGTTCTCAGTAACCGTGTCTCCAGAAGAGGCTTACGGTGATCACAACGACGCACTTGTTCAACGTGTACCTGCGAATGTATTCCAAGGTGTTGATGAGATTGAAGTGGGTATGCGTTTCCTTGCAGATACTGACCAAGGTCCAATCCCTGTGGAAGTGACAGAAGTGGACGGCGACGAAGTGGTGGTGGATGGCAACCATATGCTTGCGGGTCAGACTCTGACTTTCGATGTTGAAGTTGTAGCGGTACGTGAAGCGACAGCAGATGAAATTGAACACGGTCATGTTCACCAAGCTGATGGTTGTGGTCACGACCACGATCACGAAGATGGTTGCTGTGGTGGCGAAGGCCATGATCACAGCGAAGAGAAGAAAGATGGCTGCTGCGGTGGCGGTAGCTGTGGTTCTCACTAATCCGTTAGCTTATAGCTAGATAGTAAAAGGCGTTTCCCGCTGTACGGGAAACGCCTTTTTGTTATTAACTTATCAGTCAACTCGTTGTTAGGAGAGCCGTCGATGACTCAACCATTCTCAATCGCCATTCATGGCGGAGCCGGAACTATATTGCGTGAGCAAATGAGCGAAGAGTTAAAGGCTTCCATCCTAGAAGACCTTGAAGCTTCGGTTCGCGCTGGGCATAGCGTTCTAGCTCAGTCGGGTGATGCGTTGGATGCGGTCGTTGCCGCGGTTAAAGTGCTCGAAGACTCACCAAACTTCAATGCTGGCAAGGGCTCTGTCTTAACCCACAAAGAAATTGTTGAGATGGATGCCTCTGTTATGCACGGTAAAGAAGCCAATGCAGGCGCAGTGGCTGGCGTGCGCCATATTCGTAACCCGATTGAGTTGGCTCGTGATGTGATGACAGACAGTAACCATGTACTGTTGATCGGAGATGGGGCCGAAGAGTTTGCCTTTGAGCAGGGGCATCAATACACCGAACAAGATTACTTCTTTACTGACCGACGCTATGACCAGTTGCAGTCGATGAAAGAGAAAGGCTTATTTGCCTTATCCGAGGCGAAATACCCAGATGACAAGAAATACGGCACAGTCGGCGCTGTCGCGCTGGACCAGCAAGGCAACTTAGCGGCTGCGACTAGCACTGGTGGTGTGACCAATAAAAAGTACGGTCGAGTGGGAGATTCTTCCATCATTGGCGCAGGTACGTTTGCTGAAAATGGCAATGTAGCTGTGTCGACAACTGGTATGGGCGAGTATTTCATCCGAAAAACCGTTGCGAGTGATGTGGCAGCGCGAATGCGTTATCTCAAGGAAGATGTACACACGGCCTGCGAGACTGTGATTCAAGGCGAGTTGAAGGCTATGGGTGGCGAAGGGGGGCTGATTGCTATTGACGGTGATGGACGTGTTAACTTTGCGATGAACAGCAGCGGCATGTACCGGGCGAGCATTGGCACAGATGGCAGCCTGCTAGTGAAGATTTATGCCGATGAATAGAGTCAAAATGACCGCTAAGTTTAGCACTAACAAAGGGTTAGTGCTTCATTACACTTCTATGATTAAAAAATGACTGCAAGAAGTGTGATTCAGTGCTAGAATCCATTTTTAACTACCAATCAGACTTGGAAAGATGGGAAATAACGTAGTCGTTCTGGGCACCCAATGGGGTGACGAAGGTAAAGGTAAAATAGTAGACCTTTTAACTGAAGATGCAAAATACGTGGTTCGCTACCAAGGCGGTCACAACGCAGGTCACACTCTAGTCATTGACGGTGAAAAAACCGTTCTTCACTTAATTCCATCAGGTATTCTTCGCGATAACGTAAAATGTGTTATCGGTAATGGCGTTGTACTATCGCCTGAAGCTCTGCTTAAAGAAATGAAGCCTCTTGAAGAGCGCGGTATTCCAGTACGTGAGCGTCTTTTCGTTTCTGAGGCTTGTCCTCTAATTCTTCCATACCACATCGCTATCGACAACGCGCGCGAAATCGCTCGTGGGGCGAAAGCTATCGGTACAACGGGTCGTGGTATCGGTCCAGCTTATGAAGATAAAGTAGCTCGTCGCGGTCTACGTGTTGGTGACCTTTTCGACAAAGAAATGTTCGCTGAGAAACTAAAAGAAGTGATGGAATTCCATAACTTCCAGCTAGAGCACTTCTATAAAGCAGAAACAGTTAGCTACGAAGCGGTACTAGAGCAGTGCATGGGTTACGCAGACCTTCTTACTTCAATGGTAATGGACGTCACTGATGAACTAGACGCAGCACGTAAGCGCGGCGACAAGATCATGTTCGAAGGTGCTCAAGGTACGCTACTTGATATCGACCACGGTACTTACCCATACGTAACGTCTTCTAACACGACGGCTGGTGGTGTTGCTGCTGGTTCTGGTTTTGGCCCTCGTCACATCGGGTACATCCTTGGTATCACTAAAGCGTACTGTACTCGTGTTGGTTCTGGTCCATTCCCAACAGAACTATACGACGGTCTAGATAAGCAAGACCCAGTTGGTAAACACCTAGGCGATGTTGGCCACGAGTTTGGCGCAACAACTGGTCGTCTGCGTCGTACTGGTTGGTTTGATGCAGTGGCAATGCGCCGTGCAATTCAAATCAACTCACTAACCGGTATGTGTCTGACTAAACTAGACGTTCTTGATGGTCTGAAAGAGATCAAGATCTGTACTGGTTACAAGATGAAAGATGGCGCTATCCTAGAAGTGTCTCCAATGGCAGCTGAGTCATTCGAAGAAGCAACGCCAATCTATGAAACTATGCCAGGTTGGTCTGAGACAACATTTGGTGCTAAGTCTATCGATGCGCTTCCACAAGCAGCTCTAGACTACATCAAGCGTATCGAAGAGCTAACGGGTGTTCCTGTCGACATTATCTCGACTGGCCCAGATCGCAACGAAACAATCATCAAGGTTCATCCTTACGAAGCTTAATTCTGATTGTTATCCACGATTGTAAAAACCAGCGCATTAGCGCTGGTTTTTTTATGCTTAATTTTCATGCACTATCTATACTGAAAGTGGCAAGTTTTTGCCAGTCGTCGGCAATTTTGATTAAAGAGTTAGCAGCCGTTGCCGATACAGGTATCAAGGTTGCCGTTTGTTCGGTGAATCCTAAAGATACAGGTTGCTAACAACCCAGCTTGTATGAACCTGTCTTGTGAGCAGATAGGTGTAGACATTATCGAAGTCAAAGAGTGCAGACAATGAAGCTAAGAAAGTTAGCTGCTTCGATGGTATTTTTGTTTGGGGCTTCAGTGGCTAATGCCAATGAGCTTACTGAAATCGGTGAGCCTATTCCCATATATACCGAAGCTGAATTGATAAAACTGATCAATGAAAACAAACATTTAGAACAAGTTAAGTCAGATAATTGCCAATTAGTTGAAGATATCGTCGCTCGAGCGACCCGGATCAGCCTACCATCCTACGAGTTTTTGTATGGAGACATGCTGGCGTGGGGAGTTTGTGTCGAGCAGGATGTGGAACTTGGCTTGTACTATATGGAAAATGCAGCGCATCAGGGGTTACCTGCGGCATTGGAGCAGCTTGGGCGTTATTATTCGCGCGGCACCTTAGTTCAGCAGGACAAAGAACGAGCAATCCCTTACTTGCGTGAAGCGGCTGCGATGGGCAATCTTAATGCACGTATCCATTTGGCGGAACTGCTGCTGCGTGATTACGGCAGCCCGTTAGATTATGAAGATGCGTATCGCTGGCTGTACAACTCTGTGACGGCGGATCAGCGTACGCACAAACGCATTTCAATTCTGCGCCAGGGTTTAGAACGTAGAATGCCACAGAATATTATCGCCAGAGCCAAAAAACGCGATACTTTCTGGTAATCCAATAACCTGACTGCACTCAGGTAACAACACAACGCTCAGCATAAGCTGGGCGTTGTTGCTTTATATTTCCACTGCTTGGTTGCATTCCTCGCCTGTGTTTAGCGAGAAACCTTGCTTTTGTGTTCGTTCGCTTCACCCCGCATAGCAGCAGCTGGTCTCTAGCGTAAGCCACTAAGATTGTGACCAATCATAGCCAGTGATGAAAATAGAGTGAGAATTTGGCTTTTTAATCTAACTCTCCTGTAGCTTAGTAAGTGAGTCAGATATACTAGCTTTAATTACCTTCCTTGTTTAATTAGGCGCGCCTATGTCAGAAAACACCACAAACGATCCTTTTGCTGCTCGTGAGTCAGAGAACTACGAAAACCCAATTCCCAGTCGGGAGTTCATTCTTGAATTTCTTGAGCAGGCTGGCGTTCCTTTAAATCGCAACGATCTTTTTGAAGCGCTTCATTTAGAAGGCGAAGAGCAATATGAAGGCTTACGCCGTAGATTGAGAGCGATGGAACGTGATGGTCAACTGGTGTTTACCCGCCGTCAATGCTACGCCTTGCCAGAAAAACTCGAAATGGTGAAAGGTTACGTTATCGGACACAAAGATGGTCATGGCTGGGTGCGGCCTGAAGGGAGTGTGGGCAAAGATAACGATGTGGTATTGCCACATCACCAGATGAAAAGTGTTCTGCATGGCGACTATGTGTTAGTCCAGCCAACACAGAACTCCAAGCGAGGAAGAAAAGAAGGTCGTTTGGTTCGCGTGCTTGAAGAGCGTCAGACGCAAATTGTGGGTCGATTTTTTATGGAGTACGGCTATTCCTATGTTGTGCCCGATGACTCGCGTATTAGCCAAGACATCCTGATCCCGAATGACTTACGTGCAGGAGCGCGTATGGGTAACGTCGTAGTGATTGAAATTACCGATCGTGGCTCTCGCTCTCGTGGCATGATGGGCAAAGTGATTGAAGTTCTGGGTGAAAATATGGCCCCGGGGATGGAGACACAAATTGCTATCCGTACTCACCAAATTCCGCATGAGTGGCCTGAAGCAGTCGATAAGCAAATTGAAGGGCTTGGTGAAGAAGTACCGGAAGAGGCAAAAGTCGGTAGGGTAGACCTACGCGAACTGCCACTCGTGACTATCGATGGCGAAGATGCTCGCGACTTTGACGATGCTGTTTTCTGTGAGAAAAAGAAAAGCGGTGGTTGGAGGCTTTGGGTCGCTATTGCTGATGTCAGCTATTACGTTCGCCCAGACAGTGCACTGGATAAAGAAGCGATTAACCGCGGTAACTCGGTTTACTTCCCATCGCAGGTCGTTCCTATGCTTCCGGAGGTATTGTCTAACGGCTTATGTTCTCTCAACCCACAAGTTGATCGCCTATGTATGGTGTGTGAGATGACCATCTCTGAGACGGGTAAGTTATCTGGCTATAAGCACTACGAAGCGGTGATGAACTCCCATGCTCGCCTGACTTATAACAAGGTACACCATATCCTTGAAGGGGATGAAGAGCTACGCCAAAGATACGAACCACTCGTTCCTCACTTAGAAGAGCTGCATAAGATGTACAAGGTGCTTAAGCATGCTCGTGACAATCGTGGTGCGATTGAATTTGAAACGGTGGAAACCAAGTTCATCTTCAATGCGGAGCGTAAGATTGACAGTATTGAACCTGTGATTCGCAACGATGCGCACAAGATTATTGAAGAGTGTATGATCTTAGCCAATATCGCTTCTGCTTCTTTGGTCGAAAAAGCAAAAGAACCGGCACTCTACCGAATTCACGAATCTCCGGGTGAACTCCGTCTGCAAGGTTTCCGTGACTTCTTGGGTGAGTTAGGTCTGCACTTAAATGGTGGTTTAGAGCCATCGCCAACCGATTATGCTGACTTAGTTAAGCAAATTGGCGAGCGTCAAGATAAAGAGCTGATTCAAACCATGTTGTTGCGTTCAATGAAGCAGGCGGTCTATAACGCAGATAACTGCGGTCACTTTGGCTTGGCACTAAAACGCTACGCGCACTTTACCTCGCCAATTCGCCGCTACCCAGACTTGCTATTGCACCGCGCGATTAAATATCTAATTGCCAAAGAAAATGGCACATTGAAAGATCGCTGGACACCAACCGGTGGTTGCCACTATTCATTTGATGACATGGACTTCTACGGTGAGCAATGTTCGATGACTGAGCGTCGCGCCGATGATGCGACTCGCGAAGTTTCTGACTGGCTCAAATGTGAGTACATGCAAGATCACGTTGGTGAAGAGCTGGAAGGTGTGATTGCTAATGTGACTGGCTTTGGTTTCTTTGTCCGTTTAACTGAACTGCATATTGACGGACTAGTGCATATTTCTGCTTTGGCAAACGACTACTACCAGTTTGATCCGATTGGACAGCGACTAATTGGTGAAACTTTCGGCGCTATCTATCGCCTTGGTGATGCAGTGAAAGTGAAAGTACTGTCTGTAAATCTAGATGATCGACAAATTGACTTTGAATTAGTCGAAACTAGTCGTAAGCTACGCGGCAAAGGAAAAACAGCCAAAAAACGTGCAGCTGAGGCACAGAAAAAAGCTAAGGCCAAAAAAAATGCGGCAGCGAATGGTCGTCGTTCCGCAGATAAAGCTAAGCCTATGGTTGAACCAACTAAACGCCCGGATGGCAGCCAGGAAGAAGGCAAAGGCAGTAAAACCTCGAAGAAACCTTCAGAAAAAGCGCGTAAGAAAAAGCCACGTCACAAAGCAAAGAAAGCGCGTGGTAAAAAACAGTAATCGGATAAATTAATGAGTAATGAATTTATTTACGGCATTCACGCAGTAAAAGCGGTACTGGCAAAAGAGCCAGAGCGCTTTGTTGAAGCCTTCGTATTAAAAGGTCGTCAAGATGACCGCTTAATGCCAATCTTGAATGAACTCCAGATGTGTGGTGTGTCGATTCAACAAATGACACGCAAAACTCTGGATGACAAAGCACGTGGTGCGAATCACCAAGGCATTATGGCTAAGGTGAAGCCAGCTAAGCAGCTGAATGAAAATGATCTCGATGACATTCTTGCCCAACATTCCACACCGTTATTGCTAGTATTGGATGGAGTCACTGATCCGCATAACCTAGGTGCGTGTCTACGCAATGCTGATGCTGCGGGAGTAGCGGCAGTGATTGTTCCTAAGGATAAGTCAGCGAATATTACGGCTACGGTTAGCAAAGTCGCATGTGGCGCAGCAGAAACAGTACCCTTGATTCGCGTAACCAACTTAGCTCGAACAATGCGTGCATTGCAGGAACAGGGGATCTGGTTTGTTGGCACGGCTGGCGAAGCAACTCATGACCTCTACCAAGCTAAGTTAACTGGGCCTCTTGCGATCGTCATGGGCGCAGAAGGCGATGGTATGCGTCGCCTGACACGTGAAACTTGTGATGACCTAATCAAGATCCCAATGGCAGGGAGTGTCTCAAGTCTAAATGTCTCTGTTGCTTCAGGCATTTGTTTGTTTGAAGCGGTGCGCCAGCGCTTAGCTTAACTGCTCGCAAGCCTTATCTATAAAGCGCAGACTGTTCGTTCAGCTTGCGCTTTTTTGTTTTAAGTCTTAAAGATGTCATTCCATAGACCGAAGAATGAGGGAGTAGGGAATCTCACAAGTACATCTGTTGGAGTTGCGAGATCCACAACTCGTTCGTCCCTCACTCTTGAGGATGACAGTTTTGGCTTTGCAGAGAATCAAATACCATTTACAGCTTCATTAGCCTTAACAAGTTAGTTCACCATAGGACGAAGTCCGTTCCCGCATCCCGCATCCCAATCCCAAATCCCCATTCCCTCTTATGCGTTTATTTTTCACACAGCGCTTGCATGTCAAACTGTGATCTGTATAATGCAGCGCACTGGTTAAGCCAGTTGTGAACCAATGAGCGAAGAGGAGCTGATTTATCTCTATGATATTTCAGGTAATGTAGACTCAGCTTATGTTCGCGGTTAATACAATTAGCTACTTATTCTTCGGAATAACTATCCCCAGACGTGATTCTGGTATGTAGGGGTAGTTAATCGAAAATTAACTGACAATACTTCCTAATCTTGGAAGTTACGGTTTCACATAAATCAATCGGCATTCTCTCGCTTTTGCGAGTGTGAGTGGCGATATTGTTTGTGTAATTTTTAATATTGGAGCTCTGTCTCATGCAGAACCAACGTATCCGTATCCGCCTAAAAGCTTTCGATTACAAACTAATCGATGCTTCTACAGCGGAAATCGTTGAAACAGCTAAGCGCACTGGCGCACAGGTTCGTGGTCCAATCCCACTGCCTACTCGTAAAGAGCGTTTCACAGTTCTTATCTCTCCACACGTTAACAAAGATGCTCGTGATCAGTACGAAATCCGTACTCACAAACGTCTAATCGACATCGTTGAGCCAACAGACAAAACTGTTGATGCACTGATGCGTCTAGACCTTGCTGCGGGCGTTGACGTACAAATTAGCCTAGGTTAAGGGAGATTAGAAGAATGATTGGTCTAATCGGTCGTAAAGTGGGTATGACCCGCGTATTTACTGAAGAAGGCGTTTCTATCCCAGTAACAGTTGTTGAGGTTGAAGCTAACCGTGTTTCTCAAGTTCGTACACTTGAGACTGACGGCTACGCAGCAATCCAGGTAACTACTGGTGCTAAGAAAGCTAACCGTGTTTCTAAGCCAGAAGCTGGCCACTTTGCTAAAGCAGGTGTTGAAGCTGGTCGCGGTCTTTGGGAATTCCGTTTGGAAAACGGTGAAGAGTTTGAAGTTGGTGCTGAACTAACGGTTGAACTGTTCAACGAAACTAAGAAAGTAGACGTTACTGGTACATCTAAAGGTAAAGGCTTCCAAGGCGCTGTTAAGCGTTGGAACTTCTCTACTCAAGATATGACTCACGGTAACTCATTGTCTCACCGTGCTCCTGGTTCTATCGGTCAATGTCAGACTCCAGGTCGCGTATTTAAAGGCAAGAAAATGGCAGGTCACATGGGTGCTGAGCGTGTAACGACTCAAAACCTAGAGATCGTACGTGTTGACGCTGAGCGCAACCTGCTTCTTATTAAAGGTGCAGTCCCAGGCGCAACTGGCGGTAACGTGATCGTTAAACCAGCTGTTAAAGCATAACGTCTCAGGAGTAAGTAATGGAACTAATGGTTAAAGGTGCTGATGCACTAACTGTTTCCGAAACTACTTTCGGACGTGAGTTTAACGAAGCTCTTGTACACCAAGTAGTTGTTGCGTACGCAGCAGGTGCTCGTCAAGGTACTCGTGCTCAAAAAACACGTTCAGAAGTTTCTGGCGGTGGCGCTAAGCCATGGCGTCAAAAAGGTACTGGCCGTGCGCGTGCTGGTACAATCCGTAGCCCAATCTGGCGTACAGGTGGTGTTACTTTTGCTGCGAAACCACAAGATCACAGCCAAAAAGTAAACAAAAAAATGTACCGTGGTGCTATGAAGAGCATTCTTTCTGAGCTTGTTCGTCAAGAGCGTTTAATCGTTGTTGATAACTTCTCAGTAGAAGCACCAAAGACTAAAGAGCTTGTAGCTAAGCTTAAAGAGCTTGAGCTAACTGACGCGCTTATCGTGACTAGCGAAGTAGATGAGAATCTATTCCTAGCTGCTCGTAACCTATACAAAGTTGACGCACGTGACGTTGCTGGTATCGACCCAGTATCGCTAATCGCGTTCGACAAGGTTGTAATTACTGCTGACGCAGTTAAGCAAGTTGAGGAGATGCTAGCATGATCACTGAAGAGCGTATCCTAAAAGTTCTACGTGCTCCGCACATCTCTGAAAAAGCAACTATGGCAGCTGAGAAAGCGAACACTATCGTTTTCAAAGTAGCTAAAGATGCTACTAAAAAAGAGATCAAAGCAGCTGTAGAAAAGCTATTTGAAGTTGAAGTTAAGTCTGTAAATACTCTTATTACTAAGGGTAAGACCAAACGTCAAGGTCTACGCCAAGGTCGCCGCAGCGACGTTAAGAAAGCGTACGTTACTTTGAAAGAAGGTCAAGATCTTGACTTCGTTGGCGGCGCGGAATAACAGGAGTAGTTGAGAAATGGCTATTGTTAAATGTAAGCCGACTTCCCCTGGTCGTCGTCACGTTGTTAAAGTTGTTAACGCTGACCTACACAAGGGCAAGCCATACGCACCTCTTCTAGAGAAAAACTCTAAGAACGGTGGTCGTAACAACAACGGTCGTATTACAGTACGTCACATCGGCGGTGGTCACAAGCACCACTACCGTGTAATTGATTTTAAACGTACTAAAGACGGTATCCCAGCGAAAGTTGAGCGTCTAGAATACGATCCAAACCGTAGCGCTAACATCGCTCTAGTTCTGTACGCAGACGGTGAGCGTCGTTACATCCTAGCACCTAAAGGTGTTCAAGCTGGTGATGCTATCCAGTCTGGTGCAGACGCGCCAATCAAAGCTGGTAACGCACTTCCAATGCGTAACATCCCAGTAGGTTCAACTGTACACAACGTTGAACTTAAGCCTGGTAAAGGTGGTCAGCTAGCTCGTTCGGCTGGTGCATATGCTCAAATCGTTGCTCGCGACGGTGCATACGTAACTATCCGTCTACGTTCTGGCGAAATGCGCAAAGTACTTTCTGAAGGCCGTGCAACAATCGGTGAAGTTGGTAACTCTGAGCACATGCTACGTGAACTTGGTAAAGCTGGTGCTAGCCGCTGGCGTGGTGTTCGTCCAACCGTTCGTGGTGTTGTGATGAACCCAGTAGACCACCCACACGGTGGTGGTGAAGGCCGTACTTCTGGTGGTCGTCACCCAGTTTCACCATGGGGTCAGCCAACTAAAGGCTTCAAGACTCGTAAGAACAAACGCACTGACAAGTACATCGTACGTCGTCGTAACAAGTAATCTATATAAAGAGGAATCGCCATGCCACGTTCTCTCAAGAAAGGTCCATTTATTGACCTACACTTGCTGAAGAAGGTAGAGAAAGCGGTGGAAAGCGGAGACAAAAAGCCTATTAAGACTTGGTCCCGTCGTTCAATGATCATCCCTACGATGATCGGTTTGACCATCGCTGTCCATAATGGTCGTCAGCACGTACCAGTTTTCGTTACCGAAGAAATGATCGGTCACAAACTGGGTGAATTTGCACCAACTCGTACTTACCGCGGCCACGTCGTGGATAAGAAAGCTAAGAAGCGTTAAGGAGTAGATGATGGAAGCACTAGCTAAACATAACTTTGCTCGCATTTCGCCTCAGAAAGCTCGCTTAGTTGCGGATCAAATCCGTGGTAAATCAGTTGACCAAGCTCTAGAAATCCTAACTTTCAGCAACAAAAAAGCTGCTGATCTAGTTAAGAAAGTTCTTGAGTCAGCTATCGCGAACGCGGAGCACAACGAAGGTGCAGATATTGACGATCTAAGTGTCGCAAAGATCTTCGTAGATGAAGGCCCTATCATGAAGCGTATTATGCCTCGTGCTAAAGGTCGTGCGGATCGTATCTTGAAGCGTTCAAGCCACATCACTGTTGTTGTAGCAGATCGCTAAGAGACTAGGAGAGTAAGCAATGGGTCAGAAAGTACATCCAAATGGTATTCGTCTTGGCATCGTTAAGCCTTGGAATGCTACATGGTTTGCTAACACCAAAGATTTCGCTGACAACCTAGACGGCGACTTCAAGGTACGTCAGTTCCTTACAAGTGAACTGAAAAAAGCGTCTCTATCACGCATCGTTATCGAGCGTCCTGCTAAGAGCATCCGTGTGACAATTCACACTGCTCGTCCAGGCGTTGTAATCGGTAAGAAAGGTGAAGACGTTGAGAAGCTACGCACAGCAGTAGCTAAAATTGCAGGTGTACCAGCGCAAATTAACATCGCTGAAGTACGTAAACCTGAACTAGATGCGCAACTTGTTGGTGACAGCATCGCGTCTCAGCTAGAGCGTCGTGTTATGTTCCGTCGTGCTATGAAGCGCGCGGTACAAAACGCTATGCGTCTAGGTGCTAAAGGCATCAAAGTAGAAGTAAGCGGTCGTCTAGGCGGCGCTGAAATTGCACGTTCAGAGTGGTACCGTGAAGGTCGTGTGCCTCTACACACTCTACGTGCTGACATTGATTACGCAACTTCTTCGGCTCACACTCAATACGGTGTGATCGGCATTAAAGTTTGGATCTTCAAAGGTGAGATCCTAGGCGGTATGCCAGCAGCTAACGCTGTAGAGCCTAAAGGCGACAAGCCTAAGAAGCAGCGCAAAGGCCGTAAGTAAGGAGTCGACAGATGCTACAACCTAAACGTACTAAGTTCCGTAAGGTTCAGACAGGTCGTAACCGTGGTCTAGCTAAAGGTACTGATGTAAGCTTCGGCGAATTCGGTCTTAAAGCAACTGGCCGTGGCCGTCTAACTGCTCGTCAAATCGAAGCGGCACGTCGTGCAATGACACGTCACGTTAAGCGTCAAGGTAAAATCTGGATCCGTGTGTTCCCAGACAAGCCTATCACAGAAAAACCACTTGAAGTTCGTCAGGGTAAGGGTAAAGGTAACGTTGAGTACTGGGTAGCCCAAATCCAACCTGGTAAGGTTATGTACGAAATGGGTGGTGTACCTGAAGAATTGGCTCGTGAAGCGTTCCGTCTAGCGGCGCGTAAACTGCCATTCAAAACTACGTTTGTAACTAAGCAGGTGATGTGATGAAAGCACAAGATCTACGCGAAAAAAGCGTTGAAGAGCTTAACTCTGAGCTACTGAATTTGCTACGCGAACAGTTCAACTTGCGCATGCAAGCTGCAACTGGTCAGCTACAGCAAACTCATACTCTGAAAGCTGTACGTCGTGATATCGCACGTGTGAAAACCGTATTGACTGAGAAGGCAGGCGCATAATGAGCGACAAAATTCGTACTTCATTTGGTCGTGTAGTTAGCAACAAGGCTGATAAGTCTATCACTGTTGCTATCGAGCGCATGGTTAAACACCCAATTTACGGCAAGTTCGTAAAGCGCACGACTAAAGTTCACGCACATGACGAGAACAACGAGTGTGGCCTAGGCGATACTGTTGAGATTCGTGAATGTCGTCCACTGTCTAAGACTAAGTCTTGGACTTTGGTAAAAGTTGTAGAAAAGGCGAAGATGTAATCTTCACTTATCTATAAACAAAAAAACGGCTCCAAAATTATTTTGGGGCCGTTTATTTTTTGACTACCCAATCACAGAAAAGGGTGGTACAATTCGCGTCCCTTTTAAAGAGGCAGCCCGACCCGTGATGGGTCTAGTTATTAATATTTAGCGGAGCACTAACAATGATCCAAATGCAAAGTACACTTGACGCAGCTGATAACTCTGGCGCGCGCAAGGTAATGTGTATTAAGGTCCTGGGTGGCTCACACCGCCGTTATGCACATATCGGTGACGTCATCAAAGTTACTGTTAAGGAAGCAATTCCTCGCGGTAAAGTTAAAAAAGGTGACGTTCTGAAGGCGGTAGTAGTGCGCACCCGTAAAGGCGTACGTCGTCCAGACGGTTCTGTCATTCGCTTCGACCGTAATGCTTGCGTATTGTTGAACGACAACACTGAGCAACCAATCGGTACACGTATCTTTGGCCCTGTGACACGTGAACTTCGTGGCGATAAGTTCATGAAGATCGTTTCACTGGCTCCAGAAGTTCTGTAAGGAGCACGTAGAAATGGCAGCTAAAATCCGTCGTAACGACGAAGTAATCGTTCTTGCTGGTAAAGACAAAGGCAAGAAAGGTAAAGTAACTAAGGTTCTAGCAACTGGTAAAGTTATTGTTGAAGGTATCAACCTTGTTAAGAAGCACCAAAAGCCGGTTCCGGCTCTAGGTCAACAAGGTGGCATCGTTGAGCAAGAAGCAGCTATTGATGCTTCTAACGTTGCAATCTTTAACTCAGCTACTGGTAAAGCTGACCGTATCGGTTTCCGTTTTGAAGATGGTAAGAAAGTTCGTTTCTTTAAATCTAACAACGAAATCGTTTCTAACTAATAGAAGTAATTTGGAGTTCTACTATGGCGAAACTGCATGATTACTACAAGTCGTCTGTAGTCGCTGAACTGACCAAAGAGTTCAGCTACACAAGCGTCATGCAAGTCCCTAGAATCGAGAAAATCACCCTAAACATGGGTGTTGGTGAAGCAATCAACGATAAGAAACTGCTAGAAAACGCAGCTGCTGATATGGCAACGATCTCTGGTCAAAAGCCACTTATCACTAAAGCGCGTAAATCTGTTGCAGGTTTCAAAATCCGCGAAGGCTACCCTATCGGTTGTAAAGTAACCTTGCGTGGCGAACGTATGTGGGATTTTCTTGAGCGTTTAATTAACATCGCTCTTCCACGTGTACGTGACTTCCGTGGTGTTAGCGCTAAGTCTTTTGACGGACGCGGTAACTACAGCATGGGCGTTCGCGAGCAAATCATCTTCCCGGAAATCGACTTTGATAAAGTTGATCGAGTACGCGGTCTAGACATCACTATTACGACGTCTGCTGCTACTGATGAGGAAGGCCGTGCTCTGCTGGCTGCCTTTAACTTCCCATTCCGTAAGTAAGGTGAAGGGTTACTGTTATGGCTAAAAATTCAATGAAAGCACGTGAAGCAAAACGTGCGAAGCTAGTCGCTAAGTTCGCTGAAAAGCGTGCTGCGCTTAAAGCTATCATCAGCGATGTAAACGCATCTGAAGAAGATCGTTGGAACGCAGTTCTTAAATTGCAATCTCTTCCACGTGATTCAAGTGCATCTCGTCAGCGCAACCGTTGTAACCAAACTGGTCGTCCACACGGTTACCTACGTAAGTTCGGTCTAAGCCGTATCAAAGTTCGTGAAGCTTGCATGAAAGGCGAGATTCCTGGACTTCGTAAGGCTAGCTGGTAATTGCCACTTAATCATTTGGAGTAAATCATATGAGCATGCAAGATCCGATTTCGGATATGCTGACCCGCGTTCGTAACGGTCAGGCAGCAAACAAAGTTGCTGTTAAAATGCCTTCTTCAAAGCTTAAAGTTGCAATTGCTGCACTACTAAAAGCTGAAGGTTACATCACTGATTTCGCTGTAGAAGGCGAAGCTAAACCTGAGCTAGAAGTTACACTTAAGTACTTCCAAGCAAAACCAGTAATCGAGCAACTTAAACGTGTTTCTCGTCCAGGTCTACGTGTTTACAAGAAGAAAGATGAACTTCCTTCTGTAATGGGTGGTCTTGGTGTTGCTATCGTTTCAACTTCCAAGGGTCTTATGTCAGACCGCGCTGCACGTAAAGCAGGTCTTGGTGGTGAAATCATCTGCTACGTAGCTTAATAGGAGTAGACTATGTCTCGTGTTGCTAAAGCACCTGTCGCTATTCCAGCTGGCGTAGAGGTGAAACTAAACGGCCAAGAAATCACTGTAAAAGGTGCTAAAGGCGAACTATCTCGCGTTCTTAACGATGCGGTAGTTGTTGCTCAGGAAGAAAACAATCTTACTTTCGGTCCACGCGAAGGTGTTGCTAACGCATGGGCACAAGCAGGTACTGCTCGCGCTCTAGTTAACAACATGGTTGTTGGCGTTACTGAAGGCTTTACTAAGAAGCTAACTCTTAAGGGTGTAGGTTACCGTGCTGCTATCAAAGGCAACGCTGTAGGCCTAACTCTTGGCTTCTCTCACCCAGTTGAGCATGAATTGCCAGCGGGTATTAAAGCTGAGTGTCCAAGCCAAACTGAAATCGTGATCACTGGTTGTGACAAACAACTTGTTGGTCAGGTTGCGGCTGACATTCGTTCTTACCGTGAGCCTGAGCCTTATAAAGGTAAAGGTGTTCGTTACGCAGATGAAAATGTGCGTACTAAAGAAGCTAAGAAGAAGTAAGGTAACACTATGGATAAGAAAGCATCTCGCATCCGTCGTGCTACACGCGCACGTCGTAAGATTGCAGAACTGGGTGCAACTCGCCTAGTAGTACACCGTACTCCTCGTCACGTGTACGCTCAGGTTATCGCATCAAACGGCTCTGAGGTTATCGCAGCAGCTTCTACTGTAGAAAAAGCGATCCGTGAGCAAATTAAGAACACTGGTAACATCGATGCAGCTAAAGCAGTAGGTAAAGCTGTTGCTGAGCGCGCTCTTGAAAAAGGCGTTGATTCAGTTGCATTTGATCGTTCTGGTTTCCAATACCACGGTCGAGTGGCGGCGCTAGCAGAATCTGCTCGCGAAGCTGGTCTGAAATTCTAAGGTAGGGTTGGAAGATGGCTAAAGAACAACAAGTTCAAGCGAATGATTTGCAAGAAAAGCTAATCGCAGTTAACCGTGTTTCAAAAACGGTTAAAGGTGGTCGAATCATGAGCTTTACTGCACTAACTGTAGTTGGTGACGGTAACGGTCGTGTAGGTTTCGGTTACGGCAAAGCTCGTGAAGTACCTGCAGCGATCCAAAAAGCAATGGAAAAAGCGCGTCGCAATATGACGACGATCGCTTTAAACGAAGGCACTCTTCACCACCCGGTGAAAGGTCGTCATTCGGGCTCTAAAGTTTACATGCAGCCAGCTGCAGAAGGTACGGGTGTAATCGCAGGTGGTGCGATGCGTGCAGTACTAGAAGTAGCAGGTGTACACAACGTACTATCTAAAGCATACGGTTCTACGAACCCTATCAACATCGTTCGTGCTACGATCGATGCGCTAGGTAGCATGAAGTCGCCAGAAATGGTTGCTGCTAAACGTGGTCTAACTGTTGAATCTATTTCGGAGTAAGAACACCATGGCAACTATTAAAGTTACTCAGACTAAAAGCTCAATCGGTCGCCTACCTAAGCACAAAGCGTGTTTAAAGGGTTTAGGCCTTCGTAAAATCAACCATACTGTAGAACTTGAAGATACTCCGTGTGTACGCGGCATGATCAACAAGGTTTTCTACATGGTTAAAGTTGAGGAGTAATCAGAATGCGTTTGAATACTCTATCACCGGCTGCGGGTTCTAAGCCTTCTGCGAAGCGCGTAGGTCGTGGTATCGGTTCTGGCCTTGGTAAAACCGGTGGTCGTGGCCACAAAGGTCAAAAGTCACGTTCTGGCGGTTCAGTACGTCCAGGTTTCGAAGGCGGTCAAATGCCTCTGAAACAACGTCTACCAAAATTCGGCTTCACTTCTCGTAAGAGCCTAGTGTCTGCTGAAGTTCGTCTAGCTGAGCTAGCGAAAGTTACTGGTGACGTCGTTGACCTAAACAGCCTTAAAGCTGCTAACGTTATCACTAAGAACATCGAATTTGTAAAAGTTGTTCTATCTGGTGAAATTAACAAAGCAGTGACTGTTAAAGGTCTACGTGTGACTAAAGGCGCTAAAGCTGCAATCGAAGCTGCAGGCGGTAAAATCGAGGAATAATCTCGAGGAACGAGGTACAGATGGCTAAGAAACCAGGACAAGATTTTCGTAGTGCTCAGAGCGGCTTAAGTGAACTGAAGTCGCGCTTGTTATTCGTAATTGGTGCACTTTTAGTATTCCGAGCAGGCTCTTTTGTGCCGATTCCTGGTATTGACGCTGCTGTACTTGCCGATTTGTTCGAACAGCAAAAAGGTACCATCGTTGAAATGTTTAACATGTTCTCCGGTGGTGCTCTTGAGCGTGCATCTATATTAGCGTTGGGCATCATGCCGTATATTTCGGCATCTATTGTTGTCCAACTGCTAACTGTAGTTCATCCAGCGTTAGCTGAACTCAAAAAAGAGGGTGAAGCAGGCCGTCGTAAGATCAGCCAATATACACGCTACGGCACGCTTGTACTTGCAACATTCCAGGCTATTGGTATTGCAACTGGCTTACCAAACATGGTCGACAATCTGGTTGTTATCAACCAAACCATGTTTACGCTAATTGCTACCGTAAGTTTAGTAACCGGCACCATGTTCTTGATGTGGTTAGGTGAACAAATTACAGAGCGTGGTATTGGTAACGGTATTTCGTTATTGATTTTTGCAGGTATTGTTGCTGGATTGCCTTCTGCAATCGGTCAAACAATCGAGCAAGCGCGTCAAGGTGAATTGCATGTACTTCTTCTGCTGTTGATTGTTGTACTTGCTTTTGCAGTAATTTACTTCGTTGTTTTCATGGAGCGTGGTCAACGTCGAATCGTTGTTAACTACGCGAAGCGTCAACAGGGTCGTAAAGTATTTGCTGCGCAAAGCACTCATTTGCCACTTAAAATTAATATGGCAGGTGTAATTCCAGCAATCTTTGCGTCAAGCATTATCTTGTTCCCAGGAACATTGGCGCAGTGGTTTGGTCAAAATGGTGAGAGCAGCACGCTCGGTTGGTTAACTGACGTGTCTTTGGCTCTGAGCCCAGGTCAACCTCTGTATGTAATGCTTTATGCTGCAGCAATTATTTTCTTCTGTTTCTTCTACACAGCGTTGGTATTCAACCCGCGTGAAACAGCAGATAACCTGAAGAAGTCCGGTGCATTCGTACCCGGCATCCGCCCAGGTGAGCAGACAGCGAAATATATCGATAAAGTAATGACGCGTTTAACCCTAGCTGGTGCGCTTTACATTACCTTTATCTGTCTGATTCCGGAGTTCATGATGGTCGCGTGGAACGTACGTTTCTACTTCGGCGGTACATCGCTACTTATCGTAGTCGTTGTAATTATGGACTTTATGGCACAGGTACAGACTCATCTGATGTCTCAACAGTATGATTCTGTGTTGAAAAAGGCAAACCTAAAGGGCTATGGCCGTTAATTTAGGTTTCATTTACGGAGTTTAGCAATGAAAGTTCGTGCTTCCGTTAAAAAAATCTGCCGTAACTGTAAAGTTATCAAGCGTAACGGTGTTGTTCGCGTGATTTGCAGTGAGCCAAAGCACAAGCAGCGCCAAGGCTAATTAGCAGAAATTTTTACTTGAAATATAAGGTAGCGTCGAGTATATTCCTCGGCCTACCTTTTGCGTGCAAAAGAAGTAGTATTCCGCAGCGTATCCATAACGGGCTTTGCTGCGGCTAATTCTTTTATAGAAACACTTAGGAGTGAATAATGGCCCGTATAGCAGGCATTAACATTCCTGATCAGAAACATGCCGTAATCGCTCTAACAGCGATCTACGGTATCGGTAAAACTCGCTCTCAAGCTATCCTAGCTGAAGTGGGTATTGCTGAAGATGTTAAGATCAGTGAACTAACTGAAGAGCAGATCGATCAACTGCGTGATGGTGTAGCTAAGTACACTGTAGAAGGTGATCTACGTCGTGAAGTATCAATGAACATCAAGCGTCTTATGGACCTTGGCTGTTACCGTGGTCTTCGTCATCGTCGCAGTCTACCACTACGTGGACAGCGTACTAAAACCAACGCTCGCACCCGTAAGGGTCCGCGTAAGCCGATCAAGAAATAATCGGGAAGGTAGAGTACAATGGCTAAACAACCAACTCGCGCTCGTAAGCGCGTACGCAAGCAAGTTGCAGATGGCGTTGCGCACATCCATGCTTCTTTCAATAATACAATCGTAACCATCACTGACCGTCAGGGTAACGCTCTAGCTTGGGCTACTGCAGGTGGTTCAGGTTTCCGTGGTTCTCGTAAGTCTACTCCGTTCGCTGCACAGGTTGCTGCTGAGCGTTGTGCTGAAATGGCTAAAGAATACGGTCTAAAGAACTTGGAAGTTATGGTTAAGGGTCCTGGTCCAGGTCGCGAATCTACTGTTCGTGCACTGAACGCTGCTGGTTTCCGCATCACAAACATCGTTGATGCTACACCAATCCCTCATAACGGTTGTCGTCCACCTAAGAAACGTCGCGTATAACGTTTTTTAGATTACTGGAGAAAGATCATGGCAAGATATTTGGGTCCTAAGCTGAAGCTTAGCCGTCGTGAAGGCACTGACTTATTCCTTAAGTCTGGTGTTCGCGCGATCGATACCAAGTGTAAAATTGATAACGCACCAGGTGTACACGGCGCTCGTCGCGGTCGTCTATCTGAGTATGGCGTTCAGCTTCGTGAGAAGCAAAAAGTTCGTCGTATGTACGGCGTTCTAGAAAAACAATTCCGTAACTACTACAAAGATGCTGCTCGCCTTAAAGGCAACACTGGTGAAAACCTACTTCAGCTTCTTGAAGGTCGTCTTGATAACGTAGTTTACCGTATGGGCTTTGGTGCAACTCGCGCAGAAGCACGTCAGCTAGTTAGCCACAAAGCTATCCTAGTTAACGGTAAAGTTGTAAACGTTCCTTCTTTCAAAGTTGCGGCTAACGACGTTGTTTCTATCCGTGAGAAAGCTAAACAGCAATCTCGCATTAAAGCAGCTCTAGAAGTTGCCGAACAACGCGAAAAACCAACTTGGATTGAAGTAGATGGTGGTAAGATGGAAGGTACGTTCAAGCGTATGCCTGAGCGTTCAGATCTATCTGCTGACATCAACGAACAACTGATCGTCGAACTTTACTCTAAGTAAGGTTTAAACTAAAGAGAGGACACAATGCAGGGTTCTGTAACAGAATTTCTTAAGCCACGTCTTGTTGACATCGAACAAGTTAGCACGACACACGCAAAAGTAACTCTTGAGCCATTAGAGCGTGGCTTTGGTCACACTCTAGGTAATGCACTTCGCCGCATTCTTCTATCTTCTATGCCAGGTTGTGCAGTAACAGAAGTAGAGATTGAGGGCGTTCTACACGAATACAGTACAAAAGAAGGTGTTCAGGAAGATATTCTTGAAATTCTTCTAAACCTTAAAGGTTTGGCTGTACGCGTTGCCGAAGGCAAAGATGAAGTGTTTATTACGCTTAACAAATCAGGCTCGGGCCCTGTGGTTGCAGGTGACATCACCCATGATGGTGATGTAGAGATCGCTAACCCAGAACACGTTATTTGTCACCTAACAGATGACAACGCTGAGATCGCTATGCGTATCAAAGTTGAACGTGGTCGTGGTTACGTTCCAGCTTCAGCTCGTATCCATACTGAAGAAGATGAGCGTCCTATTGGTCGCCTACTGGTTGACGCTACGTACAGCCCAGTAGATAAGATTGCTTATTCTGTAGAAGCAGCTCGTGTAGAGCAGCGTACAGACTTAGACAAGCTTGTTATCGACATGGAAACGAACGGTACTCTAGACCCTGAGGAAGCTATCCGTCGCGCAGCTACTATCCTAGCTGAGCAATTGGATGCGTTCGTAGATCTACGTGATGTACGTGTACCTGAGGAGAAGGAAGAGAAGCCAGAATTCGATCCGATCCTACTGCGTCCTGTAGACGATCTTGAACTAACAGTTCGCTCTGCTAACTGTTTGAAAGCAGAAGCGATTCACTACATCGGTGATCTTGTACAGCGCACTGAGGTTGAGCTACTTAAAACGCCTAACCTTGGTAAAAAATCTCTTACTGAGATTAAAGACGTACTTGCATCACGTGGTCTGTCTCTGGGTATGCGCCTAGAAAACTGGCCACCAGCGTCTATCGCTGAAGATTAATCGATACTAGTTAGAAGGATTAGGTCATGCGCCATCGTAAGAGTGGTCGTCAACTCAACCGCAATAGCTCACATCGCAAAGCGATGTTCAGCAACATGGCTAGCTCTCTAGTACGTCATGAAGTTATCAAGACTACTTTGCCAAAAGCTAAAGAGCTACGTCGCGTAGTTGAGCCTTTGATTACACTAGCTAAGACTGACAGCGTTGCTAACCGTCGTCTAGCATTTGCACGTACTCGTGACAACGAAGTAGTTGCAAAACTATTTAACGAACTAGGTCCACGTTTTGCTGCTCGTCAGGGCGGTTACACTCGTATCCTAAAAGCTGGTTTCCGTGCTGGTGATAAAGCTCCAATGGCTTACATTGAGCTTGTAGATCGCCCAGCTGCTGAAGAAGCTGCTGAGTAATCAGGTTCGTAAGAACGAAAAAGCCGAGCATTAGCTCGGCTTTTTTGTACCTACTGTTTGTTGCACTGTTATTATTCTTTCCACAACT
Organism: Vibrio sp. T11.5; assembly: GCF_027587155.1. Taxonomy (NCBI): domain Bacteria; kingdom Pseudomonadati; phylum Pseudomonadota; class Gammaproteobacteria; order Vibrionales; family Vibrionaceae; genus Vibrio; species Vibrio sp. T11.5. The sequence continues at coordinate 26,260 of NZ_JAPPTP010000020.1, read as the reverse complement.
CTTCAATAGATGTCACTAGCCCTGAGCTAGTACCTTGTCCCGATAAATATTTTAATTGATTGGCCGCTTATAGATGTATCTAGCTCTATCTTGGTGAAAATATCCTTTACTGCACTCAGGTATTCTATTTGATCGGCTATTCCATTTAGTGGAGGCAAACTCGATAAACCTGATATAGCGCTTGTTCATTGATCGCTGAACGCAAGATAGTGGGTTAGTGAGCGCTGATTGACTTTGCGTGTTCGATAGCTTTTGGCAAATAACGCTAGTTAACGTGTTCGAGTTAGGGTTCCTTTTCCTGAGTTGTTAAACGAGTAACATTGGGAAATGTGTTGCAAGGTTTATTGGGAATAATCTTGGGCTTTAGCCATAGTGATTTTTTAAGGGCAAAGCGAAACACACCTAATGTAGACAAAAAAAGCGACGCCATGCGTCGCTTTACAAACAGTATTAGATTTGTATCGAATTACAGAATGTCTAGTAGTTCTACTTCAAATACTAGTGCTGCGAACGGAGGAATCGCTGCACCTGCGCCACGCTCACCGTATGCTAGGTCTTGAGGAATGTATAGTTTCCACTTAGAACCAACAGGCATTAGTTGAAGTGCTTCAACCCAGCCTTTGATTACGCCAGTTACCGGGAACTCTGCTGGTTGACCGCGAGATACTGAGCTATCGAATACAGTGCCGTCAGTCAGCTCACCATGGTAGTGAACACGAACTTGCTTATCTGATGTCGGGATTTCACCAGTACCTTCAGTGATAACTTCGTACTGTAAGCCTGACTCAAGAACCGTTACTTCAGGGCGAAGTGCGTTGTCTTTTAGGAACGCTTCACCGTCAGCAGCCGCTGCTTTCGCTGACTCCTGACGAGCAGATTCTGCGCGTTGGTGTAGGTCTTGAAGTGCAGAATTGATTTCGTCGATTTCAATAGCTGGCATGTCGCCCACTAGCGCTGTTGCGATACCCGCTGCGATTGCATCAACGCTCAGGCCTTCTAGACCAGATCCCGCCAGTTGCTGACCCATCTGTAGACCAATGCCGTAGCTTGCTTTTTGTTCTACAGTTTCAAATTTAACTTCAGACATGATGTCTCTCTACTTTTGATGTATTTAGGTGGGACAGGATACCAGTATTAGTGTTGGGATGAAATGGTCGTGCTTGGATGCAACAACAAGTATCACAATGTGGGATTCACGTCTTACTTTTAAGCTGAGTTTGGCAAATTTGACCTGAACATCACTTAACACATTGAAAACTCCTATACTAGAGTGCGCTTCGTTTTTATACTTGTAGCCATGGATTTTGGGAGACCTAGCATAGTGAATCGTAGAAAGAAGAAAGCCAAGCAGGTAGATTATGTTGAGATAATGCAGCAAAAAATCTCACAGGTGGATTGGAAAGGGCTCGTTGATCAAGCAAAGCGCGCTTGGTCTGGCTTACCTATACTCCACCGACGTGCTCTTATGGTCCTAGTCCCTGTTGTTTTTCTTTTAATTATCTTCCCTAGCGCGGAGTCTACAAGTGTTCAGCAACAAGCAGAGCCACTAGTTCAGCAGCGTGTGCAAGTTGACATAAATACAACAGGTTTGAGCGAGCAGCCTTCCCAAGAACAAGAAAACTTGAAGTCTGAAGTATGGCAAGAATACACAGTCAAAAAAGGTGACACACTTGCTCAAGTGTTTCGTCATAACGATTTAGCGATGGCTGACTTAAACGCCTTGGTACGCGTTGAAGGTAACGATAAGCCACTCAGCCACATCAAAGCCGGTCAGCTTGTACGTTTTAAGCTCGCCGATGATGGTAGGTTAGATATTCTCCAGCTTGAAAAACGTTCAAAGTCAGTGATGTTCTTCCGTTTATCAGATGGTGGATTTGGACGCAGTAAGTAGTTAACTGCTCACGACATGCCGTCGAAATCGTCGTCTTATGGGTAATAAAGGAGCGATGATTAGCGTGATACCAAGGGCGGTAATCCAATCAGGAATTTCATTAAACCACCAAACTCCAAACAGAGTGACAAACACTAATCCAGAATACTCCGCTAAGCCTATCTCTCCAGCTGGCGCTTTCCGATAAGCTAAAACCGCCAGCCCATTATAAATAAGAATCAGCAGTGCACCGGCGGCGATCGCTCCCAATTGGGGGGCGCTGATTGCTTGCCAAGACCAAGCGGCTAGAATGCCTGCAACAGGAAGGGAGAGTAGCGAGGTCCAAAATAAAGTGCTGATCATCGATTGTTGAGCGGGTAGCTTACGCGCTGAAACATTAAACAACGCCAGAGTAATTGCAGTACCGAGAGCAAAAAGAGCGGCCCAATGAAATTGCGAAGGTCTGAGTACAATCAGTACGCCAACAAAACCCAATAATGTGCCGATCACTTTGGAACGAGAAGGTTTTTCTCCTATCATCAACATTGAAATGGGCAGCATCAATAAAGGGGCAGCGTAGAATACGGCATTTGCACTGGCTAATGTCATATGAGTGATGGCTACCACCATGCAGCCACTACCAATTAGAACGAGATGAGCGCGAAAGATGTTGAGACTGGGTGAATGTAGCTGACGTTTTGTTCGTGCTTCTTTTCTCCATAAAGGGTAGATCACCGCCACTGAGATTAACTGACGAATAAAAATGTACTGAAACGGGCTGACATTGCCGTCGAGTAATTTGACCATCACATCTGATAGTGATGCCGCTAGATTACCAGCAATGAGTAGCCACAGCGCTATGGCTTGAGGAGAAAGATTACCCACAGTTAACGACTAAATTTCATGTCGATGTGCGGAATGTTGTCCTCTAGGTACATCTCTGAGGTACGTTGAAAACCATGGCGATTATAGTATGTTTCCAGATGCTCCTGAGCACCAATCTCAATATCTTGTCCCGGCCAGAGTTTATCGCATTCTAACAGAGCTTGTTCGAGCAATTGATGGCCTAACCCGTCACCGCGGTGAGTTTGCTCGGTAGCCACTCGACCAATGCTGACCGAAGGGTAGCTAGCGTCTTGTGGCAGAAGTCGTGCGCAAGCAACCAGTTCGTCGTCTTTGTAACCCATTAAATGATACACGTTCTCTAAGCTATCCTTGCCATCCAACTCAGGGTAGGGGCAGGTTTGTTCGACGACAAATACATCAACACGCAGTTTGAGAAGCTGATAGAGCTGATGGACAGACAATTGGTCAAAAGGTAAAAGTTGCCAGGTGATCATAGCGTTACTCGGTTTCGTTGTTAGGTAGAGCTAAGTTAACAGTGATGAAATTAGGCAGCATTAACAAATGTTAACTTTGCATTCGCTTTTTAATTCGGCTTAGGCTAATCGGTGTAATACCTAGATACGCGGCTATCTGATAGTCAGTCAGTCTTTCGGGTAAGTGCGGATAGTGCTTGCAGAAGAGTTCATAACGTTCTTCTGGAGTATATAACAACATAAAGCGTTCTTTGTTCTCTTTGTACATCAACTGAGTTTCTAGCAGCTTGAGATACACGCTATGTTTTTGACTGCGCCATTGACGAAGCGTTTCGACTGGAAGCGAGAAGAGGACGCAAGAGGTCAGAGATTCGAGCAGGTAGGGTGACGGTTGCTGCTTGATTAAACTTTCAAAGCCGATGATCCAGTCGTGTTCCCAGTAAAACTCCTTGCTGAATTCTTTACCTTTATCAGTGAGATAGGCTGAGTGGCAGATCCCTTCGATGAGGAAAAAGATCTCGTCAGCTAGCTGGCCTTGATGAAGCAATATATGTCGAGTTGGGAGCTCAATAAGTTGGGAAGAATCAAGTAATTGGTCTATCTCATCGTGGTTGAAGCCTGTGGCTTGGAGCTGTTCCATAAAGCGTTCGGTGGGCTGCATGAACTTTGTATCATCAACTAAAATATGCTTAGAATTCTAACCGATCAAGTGCGATTCGCTAACTTCTGATGAAAAAAAACCGCGATAAAAATCGCGGCTTGAAAGCAATATCATACGCTTACTTTTGCAGATCTATCTGATAAACCGCGAAGCCCACATCGTCTGTTGCGACATGTTTCATCGGGTATTGGCCTTTCTTCTCAATGAAGGCCGCAGCTTTATCACTTGGTGAGGTTTCAAAACGGATGTCTAGTTTATTTTCAGACTTAATTGGCGCGAATGTCCAGTTGTTGTCTGCGCTTGGTGTTACTTCGCCTTTCTCTTTACTTACTCGACTGATGTAAGACGCAATAACAGAACGGTTTTCGTCTGGAGAATCAAACGCTACAAATTCGCTGCCAGTACCTGGGAACTTGTTGCTGTAGGCACGGTAATTATTGGTAGCGATCAGGAAATCTTGTTCCATATCGATTGGCTTACCTTGGTAAGTCAAACCAACAATACGTTCAGCCCCTTCATTGATCTGCTTACAGTCACCATCATATTTGGCTGGCTGAGTTACATCAATTTGGTATTCAACACCGTCAATGACATCGAAGTTATAAGTACGGAAGCCATCCCAGTCGATCAGCTGCTGTGGCGCAGTGCTGTTAACATCAATCTGTTGGAATTGGCCAGCAGTACACTCCAGCCATTCTTTCACTTCTTTGCCCTTGACCTTCATTGCGACAAGCGTGTTCGGGTAAAGGTAAAGGTCTGCTGCATTACGGAACGTCAACTGACCAGATTCGACTTCAGTAAAGTTTGCGGGATCGTTCTTACGACCACCAGCTTTGAATGGAGCGGCTGCAGAAAGGACTGGAATATCTGACAGATCAGGGTCGCCTTGAATAAAGCGTTCAACGTAATCTTTCTGTGCAAGGTTAACGATTTGTACGGTTGGATCATCCTGTACAAGAGCTAGGAAGCTGTACATCACGTCGTTTGCTTTACCGATTGGTTGGTTAACGAAATCGCGGGTACCTTTATGGTCTGTTTCTAGCGCTTTAACCATGTCAGGATCGGCTTTGGCAAGAGACTTCTTAGCCATTTTATCGTAGATAGGACGGGCTTCTGCCCCTCCTTTCACAACTGACCACTTGCCATCTTGTTGTTTCAATTCTAGGTCGATAACACCGACGTGGCTACCCCAACGTCCAGGCATAACCGAAGCGACGCCGTTAATGGTACCTTTTTGGTTATCGACTCCTTGGATGTTGTCAAAACCTTTACCCGGGAAGACCGCATGTGAGTGACCAAAGGCGATTGCATCAATGCCTTTGACTTCTGATAAGTAGTAGGTTGAGTTTTCTGCACCTACTCTGTAAGGGTCAGATGCTACGCCAGAGTGCGGAATGGCAACAATGACATCAGCGCCTTCTTTTTTCATCTGAGGGACAAGCTGTTCTGCTGTCTCTTTGATGTCTTTTGCAAACACCTTACCTTCAAGATTTTTCTTATCCCATACCATGATTTGTGGTGGAACGAAGCCGATGTAGCCGACTTTGATTTGGTGTTCTTTACCATCAATATCTTTAAATGTGTGTGACTTAATAATGTATGGCTTGAAGTAGTGTTCGCCGGTTTTCTTGTCGAACACGTTAGCGCTAATGTATGGGAAGTCAGCATCGTTGATAGTTTCAGCCAAGAACTCTAGGCCATAGTTGAACTCGTGGTTACCGATGTTACCCACATCGTAGTTAAGTTGGTTCATGGCTTTGTATACAGGATGTACTTCACCTGGCTTGATGCCTTTGTCTGCCATGTAGTCACCCATAGGACTGCCTTGGATGAGGTCACCGTTGTCAACCAGTACACTGTTTTCTACTTCAGCCTGAGCTTGCTTCACTAATGTGGCTGTACGAGTCAGTCCTATCTTCTGGGTCGGTTTATCTTTGTAGTAGTCGTAGTCCATGACGTTAGTGTGAATATCCGTGGTTTCTACGATACGTAACTTGATCGTTTCAGCCATAGTAGGGCCAGCCATAGTTAGCATGCCACCAAGTACAGCAATCGAAAGGGGGTTCACTGCGACTTTCATTTTTAAGCTCCGATAGCGTTATTGTGAGACGCTGCATAATGTAACAAAACGATGTGCAACGAATATTTCACTCAGTAGCAAAGTGTGACATAGGGCGATTACTTTATGCCGTTCTGCTTAGCAGATCTCATCTAAGTTCAACGGTTATTTACATCGCATTTCGCCCTTATCATGAAAAGGTATAAAAAATGAAATTTTAGAATTTCAGGTAATATAACTAGAGCGCCATAATGCTTTCAATGACAGGAAAGGAACAACATGATGGCGAGTAAGGATACAATTTCTAAGTTCCCACTTCACAACCCACGAGCCGCGCAAGCACAGCCTTCTGCTACCGTGAGTATTGGTAAGAGTGTATTGAACTCTGGCGAAGTGGCTCTAATTGGTGCTGGTCCTGGTGATCTTGAATTGCTGACCATCAAAGCGCTTCGGTTTTTACAGCAGGCGGATGTCGTACTTTACGACTATTTAGTCTCCGATGAAATCATGGCACTGGTACCAAGCGATACGATCTTAGTTTGTGTCGGCAAGCGAGCGGGTCATCATAGTGTTCCCCAAGACAAAACCAATCAGCTACTGGTGGACTTTGCTCAAAGAGGACACCGTGTTGTACGTATTAAAGGTGGTGATCCATTTATCTTTGGTCGTGGTGGCGAAGAACTGGAAGTTTTGGCAGATGCAGGCGTTTCATTTCATGTTGTGCCTGGTATTACTGCCGCTTCTGGTGCAACTGCCTATGCAGGTATACCACTGACACACCGCGATTATGCACAAACAGCGATGTTTATTACAGGTCACCTTAAAGCTGAAAGTGACCAAATGGACTGGTCAACGCTCGCCCGTGGCAACCAGACTTTGGTGATTTACATGGGGCTAATGAAGTCGGAATACATTCAAGGTCAGTTGATTGAGCATGGCCGTTCCCCAGAGACTCCAATTGCGATCATCGAACGCGGAACACAATCCTGTCAGAAGGTTTTTAAAGGTCAGCTATCACAGCTGGCGACCCTTGCTAAAGACGCTGAGTCACCGTCACTGATTGTGATTGGGGAAGTGGTGTCTTTGTCAGAAAAATTAACGTGGTTTGGCACACAGCAAGAACCATTACAACAGCGCCAATTCGCGTAATACCTATTTATTTTGAATTTGTCAGACGCTCTCAGTGAGCCGCAAAGGAAGCACTAACATGGACCAAGAACGTTTAACCCATCTCAAGCAGCTTGAAGCGGAAAGTATTCACATTATCCGCGAAGTTGCTGCGGAGTTTGATAATCCAGTGATGATGTACTCTATCGGTAAAGACTCCTCAGTCATGCTGCATCTCGCTCGTAAGGCTTTTTACCCAGGTAAGATACCGTTCCCTTTACTTCATGTTGATACCGACTGGAAGTTCAAGGAGATGATCACATTCCGCGATAAAACCGCAGAAAAATACGGTTTTGAGCTTTTGGTTCACAAGAACCCAGAAGGCCTTGCGATGGGATGTAGCCCTTTTACCCATGGTTCTTCTAAGCATACTGACATCATGAAAACTCAGGGCCTCAAACAAGCTTTGGACAAGTATGGTTTTGATGCGGCTTTTGGTGGTGCACGCCGTGATGAAGAGAAGTCTCGTGCGAAAGAGCGAGTTTACTCTTTCCGTGACAAGAACCATACATGGGATCCAAAGAATCAACGCCCTGAGTTGTGGCGTACTTACAATGGCCAAATCAACAAAGGGGAGAGCATTCGTGTCTTCCCACTTTCAAACTGGACTGAGCTAGATATCTGGCAATACATCTACCTAGAGAACATTGAGATAGTTCCACTCTACCTAGCCGATAAGCGCCCAGTTGTTGAGCGTGATGGCATGCTGATCATGGTTGACGATGATCGTATGGAGCTTCAGCCAGGTGAAAAGATTGAAGAGAAAAGCGTTCGTTTCAGAACACTAGGTTGTTACCCACTGACTGGAGCAATTGAGTCTGACGCCAATACGCTCACAGGCATTATTGAAGAGATGTTGGTGGCCACGTCCAGTGAACGACAAGGTAGAGCGATCGACCATGATCAGTCAGGATCGATGGAACTTAAGAAACGCCAAGGTTACTTCTAAGGATTGAGGATAAAGAAGATGAATAGCGCAGTTGAAGCTCAGCTTGAAGAGCTTGGTATTGAAGGATACCTAAAACAACACCAATACAAATCACTACTTAGATTCCTCACTTGCGGTTCAGTGGATGATGGTAAAAGTACTTTGATCGGTCGCTTACTGCATGACTCTAAGCAAATTTATGAAGATCAATTAGCAGCCGTTCATAACGACAGCCAACGCGTTGGTACCACTGGAGCGCGTCCAGACCTTGCGCTGCTTGTTGATGGACTTCAGGCAGAGCGAGAACAAGGGATCACTATTGATGTGGCTTACCGTTACTTCTCAACTCAGAAACGTAAGTTCATCATTGCTGATACTCCAGGGCACGAGCAATATACGCGCAATATGGCGACAGGGGCATCGACCTGTGATCTCGCAGTGATCTTGATTGATGCACGCAAAGGCGTGCTGGATCAAACTCGCCGTCACTCTTTCATCTCAAACCTGCTGGGCCTTAAGCATTTCGTAGTAGCAGTAAACAAAATGGATCTGGTTGAGTACTCACAGCAACGCTTTGAAGAGATTCGTGACGAATATCTATCGTTTGCAGAAAACCTTCAGGGTGAAACAGATATTCAGATCATTCCGCTGTCTGCTCTTGAGGGCGACAACGTGGTAGAAGCGAGCGAGAAACTTAGCTGGTTTGAAGGACCATCGCTACTTGAACTTCTAGAAAATGTCGATGTGGATCAGGTCAAAGAGGAAAGTGATTTCCGTTTCCCTGTTCAATATGTGAATCGTCCAAACCTCGACTTCCGTGGATTTGCCGGCACGATTGCCTCAGGAAATGTCAAAGTGGGTGACCGCATCAAAGCTTTGCCTTCAGGTAAGAGTTCGCAAGTGGCGCGCATTGTAACTTTTGATGGCGATATCGAGCAAGCTCAAGCGGGCCTAGCGGTGACACTTACATTAGAAGATGAAATCGATATCAGTCGTGGTGATTTGATTGTACTTGAGAATGCGCAAGTTGAGTCAAGTAACCGACTGCTTGCTGATGTGGTGTGGATGACAGAGCAGCCATTGCAGGCTGGCCGCGATTATGATGTGAAGATTGCGGGCAAGAAGACTGTGGGTCGTGTTGAAGCCATTCGCCATCAGTATGACATCAACAACTTGTCTATGCACAAGGCAGAAGAGCTACCTCTGAACGGTATTGGTTTGTGTGAGTGGACATTGAATGAGTCAGTAGCCATCGACAGTTACGATGCAGTGCAGGATACCGGGGGCTTTATCATCATTGATCGCTTGACCAACGTGACGGTAGGTGCGGGTTTGGTACGTGATGCTCTGGCGGAACGTCAACGTTCTCCTCAAGAGCGCATGGGAGCTTTTGAAACTGAGCTAAAAGCGCTGATTCTTAAACACTTCCCTGAGTGGGATGCAAAAATCTAACCGAGCGGAGCAAGTAAAGCATGATGTGGCAGCAAGGATTCGTGCTGGCTGTGTTGTTGGGTATTATTACGTGCCTGATTACAACACGAATTAAGCCAAGTTTCATATTTGCAGGAGGAGCGTTTATTGCTTTTCTTGCTGGGATGATTGAGATTGGCGATGTTGCCACTAACTTTACCAATTCGTCTTTGTTAACGCTGGTTTTGTTGATCCTTGCCTCTAGCGCGTTGGAAAAAACCAGATTGATCAGTTGGGTCAGTCGTTCATTATCGACGGGTAAGCTTGGTGCAGTCGTGGCCAAACTGGGTTTGTCGACGGCATTTCTGTCGTCGTTCACTAATAATACCGCAGTGGTTGTCTCTCTTATCGGTGCTATCAAGCGGAATCAAGCTCATGCACCCTCTAAGCTACTTATTCCACTCTCTTACACTGCGATCCTAGGCGGTACATTGACCTTGATCGGTACTTCAACCAACTTGATCATCAATAGCTTTGTAGAAGATGCTGGACTGCCGAGTCTTGGCTTTTTTACTCCGACTATGATCGGGTTGTCCGTACTGGTAGGTGGACTATTGGTCTTGATCCCGCTCAGCTATTTACTTCCTAGTTATGAAGAGCATCAGCAGGAAGAGTTGCCCTATTTTCTTGAAGCGATTGTAGAGCCAGGCTCGCCTTTAGTGGGGAAAAGCATCAGTGAGAACAACCTGCGTGCACTGAGAAAACTGTTTCTAGCTGAAGTGGTACGTGGTGGTAAAACCATGCCATCGGTGGAACCGGATTTTGTTTTACAGTCTAAAGATCGCTTATTGTTCTGTGGTGATATTGAAAGCGTTGCAACACTTCAGGAAATTCAAGGGCTGACACTGTTCGGTCAACACCACCTAAATGGTCAGAGTTTTGTTGAAGTGGTAGTGAGCTCTTCGGCTAGCTTCTGTAATAATACCCTCAAGTCGATTCATTTTCGTGATCGCTTTGATGCGGTGGTAGTCGCAATACGTCGCGGCCATGAAAGGCTGCAGGGGGGGTTGGGCAGCATAGAGCTCAACGCAGGTGACACCTTAGTCTTGGTGCCAGGCAAGCGTTTTGAGCAGGAGCGCAAGGCACATCGCAAAGAATTTGTTTTGGTCAATGACTTGGATTCGAGTGCTCGTCTTGATGAGAATAAATCAAGTTTGGTTTTACTTGGATTTGTAGGAGTGATTGGAGCCGCATTGCTGAATGTTTTTCCATTGATTAAAGGTCTGTCGATTTTTCTTCTAGCCGCGATTTTTTTCGGTGTGATTCAGATGGGGGAGCTTAGACGTCGTTTCCCTGTCGACATCATCGTCATTGTGGGCTCTGCCCTAACCATTGCACAATTGATGATGTCTTCTGGCTTATCTGCCACATTGGGTGAGATGTTTATGGAGACATTTAATGGCTGGGGAGCGTTTGGGGCTTTAGTCGCGACTTATCTATTTACGCTAATACTGACTGAACTAGTGACCAATAATGCTGCTGCTGCGCTTGCGTTTCCACTGGGCTACAGTATGGCTATTGGGTATGGCGTCGATCCTATGCCATTCATTATGGCGGTGCTATTTGGTGCCAGCGCCAGTTTTATTTCACCTTATGGTTACCAGACCAACTTACTTGTATACAGTGTAGGTAACTATAAGCTCGCGGATTACATCAGAGTCGGCATCCCAGTCTCCATCGTTTACTCGGTGTTGGTATTGGCTTTGATTCCTCAATTTTTCCCGTTTTAAGGACAGAGTTATGACTACGGAAACGCCGACCAAAGACGAAAACATCGTTTGGCATCAGCATAATATAGATAAGGCTTTCAGAGCAGAGTTAAAACAACAAAAACCAGTTGTGCTTTGGTTTACCGGTTTATCTGGGGCAGGGAAGTCAACGGTTGCTGGCGCGTTGGAAAACAAGCTTGCAGAACTGGGTTATCACACCTATCTGCTGGATGGTGACAATGTGCGTCATGGTCTGTGCAGTGATCTGGGCTTCTCCGAGCAAGATCGTCGTGAGAATATTCGCCGTATTGGTGAGTTGGCTAAACTGATGGCTGATGCTGGTTTAATTGTTTTGTCGGCTTTTATTTCACCGCATCGTGCAGAACGTCAACTGGTAAGGGATTTACTGCCAGAAGGGGAGTTTCTTGAAGTCTTTGTTAATACCTCATTGGAAGTGTGTGAGCAACGGGATCCTAAAGGGCTGTACAAAAAAGCTCGCGCGGGAGAGATCACTAATTTCACTGGGATTGACTCGACATATGAGTCGCCACTGAAACCTGAAATTAACTTGCTTTCGGGTGAGAAGTCCATTGATTCGCTGGTGGATGATTGTTTAGTTGTACTTAAACAAAGAAACATCATCGCATAAAGAAAAAGCTTCCCGAAGAAAGCTTTTTCTATATCGAAAGGTGTGTTACTCGAAACAAATTTCGATAAACGCATTACCCCATTGAGATGTGAACGGCATGATGATGATCGCGCCTTCACATTTGTGTCGGATAGTGTGGCCTTTGCCCGATACGACGATGGGTGTTGCCATATCAAAATCGAAGCCGCTTTCAGAAAGGATACGTTTTGCACCGCCAGCGACCATATTAGTTATCTCACCAACCATGTCGGTAATTTCGTCATTTAAACCGTTAGGGCGTTCGCCTAACATGTTCTGCATGATTTCCAGAGCCAGATTTTCATCGAATGTGATAGACATAGAACCGCGTGTCTGCTGACCTACCATCCCAATTAAACCTGAAACATCACCACGAGCAATCTCATCTTTTTTTACTCGAGGTTTCTGTGGCTTCAATTCCAGAGAAGCCATCGTTTTTAGAACGTTCATCAGAGAAGCTAAAAACGGGTTTACAAATTCAGCGCGCATAATCTTCTTCTATTCTTATTCCGTCTGTTCACTTGAACATGACTGACAAATTCCATGAGATTCAATCACGTGGTTTGTGATCGTAAAGCCATGTTTTTCAGCATTATCCTTTAGCAAGGCTACCAAACTATCATCTTGAAGTTCAATAACATTGCTGCACTTGTCGCAAATCAGTAAATGTGAGTAGTGCTTATGAGCATTGCAAGAGCTGCACTGAATAAAACTGTTAGTGGATTCAACACGATGTATAAATCCTTGCTCCAAGAGAAAGTCGAGTGCGCGATACACGGTCGGTGGTTTCGCCTGAGGTTCACTCTGCTTCAGCTCTTCCAGTAACTCGTATGCACTTGACGATTTAGGACTGGAACAAATCAGCTCAAAAACCCTTTTTCTTTGAGGAGTAAGTCTAACTCCTCGCGATGCACACATTTCTTCAATTTGCTTTAGTAGCTTGTGGTCCAAATTTTTCACCATAACCATTGGACTTTAATAATAATATACCATTTCTCGATGGATTTCGTTTATCAAGAGGCATTTTCTGATAATACAGTCAGTGAGTTAACCACTCTCGATGTGGTTAGGGCAACTGGAGCTGCTTTGAGTGTTATAAGTTACCTTATCTGTTAATAAAACGATACTGCTACGGCGCATTGGTATTACTCACTTTGTGCGCTCTGTTGGATAAAATCTCCTGCCCCAAGTCAAAATCAAACTCTTCCAACGCATTATTTAGCTGGGCGAAGTCAGATTCAGACAACCCAACCGAAGAGCTTGATGCAATATCTTCCATAATAGACAGTGCTTGAGTGTCGTTTTCATCGACGGCTTGTTTGAGCTGATCAAACAAATCCTGATTGAAAATACCATTTGCAGAAGATACCGCAGGCTTTTCACTGTGGAGTTCGCTGGCGTGGATATTCTCGACCAGTGCGGTGATTGATTTAAGCATTCTTTGGCGTAAGTCTTGATTTGTGCTGTCGTGCTCCAGCTCTTGGCAAAGCTCGTGCAGCGAAGTCGCTCCTATATTGCCTGCTACCCCTTTGAGAGAGTGAATATTGCGTTTGCGTGTTGCACTATCTTCGTCGGTGACAGCGGCTTTTAAAGCGTTGGTATCTGCATAGGTGCTGGCAAAGCGCAGAATGAGCTTGGTGTACAAATCGGCATTGCCACTCGCACGGGTTAGGCCTGAAGTAATATCAAGACCAGCAATGCCGGGGACTCGGCCAGTAGATTGTTCTGATCCCGTAACCAGTTGTTGTGGGTGTTTAGGTGTAATCCATTTTGCCAAAGTACTGAACATGGCGCCGACATCAATAGGTTTGGCGATGATGTCATTCATGCCCGCGTTCTTCGCTTTTTCTTTATCGCGTTCCATGATGTTAGCCGTCATGGCGATGATTGGGATGTGTTTATCATCCAGTTTTTGACGTATAAACTCTGTGGCTTCATAGCCATCCATGACTGGCATCTGACAGTCCATTAAAATGCCATCGAAGTCATGGCTCTTATACAGATCGATCGCTACCTGACCATTTTCAGCGATCGTCACGTGTACTTGTTGGCCTTCAAGTAGCTCGGTGGCCAGCTCTTGGTTAATCTCATTGTCTTCGACTAGTAGCAATTTTGCACCAGCGAGCTGTTGGGCATTGGCCAGTTGTGTTTGCTCTTCAACATCACTGCGGCTTACACGACTGCCTTCAACGCCATAAAGTGTCACTATTGCATCGAACAGATGTGAAGAGGTGACAGGTTTGTCTAGGATTGATGGCGGTGTTAACTGGCGATTGACGAAGGCATCGGTCAGTTCTTCACGGCCATAAGCTGTCAGCATTAAGAGTTTTGGCTGATCAGGCTCAGCCAGTCTGTCCCACATGATTTCTGCTAAATCGATACCGTCTTTGACTGGCATCTGCCAGTCAGAAATCACTAAATCATAAGGTTGCTTGTTGGTGATGGCTTCTTCTAATTCATCAAGCGCGCTATCAACATTGGTGACGCTGGCGGTTTCAAATTGAAGGGATTCAAGAATATCTTCCACAATCAGCCTGGCGCTAGCGTTATCATCGACCACCAGAATTTTCAGTTTACCGAGTTCTTTCGGTACCAACAATTGCTCTTGCTTCAACGCATGGCTAACACCTAATTGAACGGTGAAGGTGAACGTCGATCCTTTACCTTGTTCGCTTGTTACACCAATGTCACCGCTCATCAATTGACAAAGTTCTTTACTGATCGCCAACCCGAGCCCGGTACCGCCATATTTGCGTGTGGTTGAACTATCGGCCTGAGTAAACTTGTTGAACAGTTTATTACACTGCTCTGGAGTCATGCCAATACCGCTATCTGTTACAGAGAATTTGAGAGTGATGTCGCTGCCGTTTTTGTTCTCTAAAGCAATACTGACTTTGATCTCACCTTGTTCAGTAAATTTCACTGCATTGTTGGCTAGGTTAATTAAGATCTGACCTAGACGTAGAGGATCGCCAACAAGGGCGGTTGGTACATCGCGATCAATGTGGATCAATAATTCCAGCCCACGTTCAGACGCGCGTAGACCAACGAGATTGGAAACATTATCGAGAACATTCTCTAGGTGGAAGTCTACGTTTTCGATATCCAGTTTACCTGCTTCGATCTTTGAGAAGTCTAAGATATCGTTGATCAAACCGAGCAGGGAATCGGCGGAAAGCTTCACTTTCTGAATGTAGTTACGTTGAGCCTTGGAAAGCTCCGTTTTGAGTGCAAGATAGCTCATGCCGATAATGGCATTCATCGGTGTGCGGATCTCATGACTCATGTTTGCTAAGAAATCTGACTTGGCTTTGTTTGCAGCATCGGCATCGTCTCTTGCCAATGCTAGCTTATCGGCAAAACGTTCCAGTGCTGTATGAGATTTATGGGCGAGTAAACCCAGCAGCAGTAAAGTCACGACAAAGATACCGCCACCAATCGCTAGATAGCTGGCAATAGCACCGGAATTTTCCACCGTATTTAGCTGCTCTTGGTAAACGGGTTGAATGAAAGACTGTAGTTGGTCGTAGGTTGTTTCTAACTGGGCGATCTGCTGTGAGGTAATACTGCGTGCTGAAGTTAATTGATTGAACAACGTATAGTAGCTGTTGGTCAGTGTGTGTATTTTGTCGACATTGATTTTTTCTTCATCGGTCGGCACTTGAGCTGATAGGCCATCGAGGAGGCGCAGTGAATATTCCAGATAATCATTGACTTGGTCAGCAATCGTTTTCTGGCGTGTTGGTGAAAGTGACAGTGAATAGTCGCGATCGAGTTGTTGTGCTTCACTGATCGAAGATTGAAGAACAAGTAAATTAGAGCTGACAGCAAGACGCTCACTGATGGCAATCTGAGAGCTTGAAACGGCCTGTTGCGATGCTCGGAGAATGTCTTGAAGGTGGTTTCTTAAGTCAGTGGCTGAACGAGCCAGTTCGTCACCAGAACGGTTTACTTGATTGAGAATACTTTGTTGGAGCTTTTCACCAACATTAGACCAGCTTCTTAACTGAACGAGGGCGCTGAGATAGCGGTTTTTAGCATTGTTGACCAAAATCAGTTTATTGATACTGGTTTGTTCGGTTAGTTTGCCTTCGAGTAAAGTGATGAGTTGATCTATTTTCTTCAGCTCAAACTGTGCTTGGTTAAGTTCCTGTTGGTCTTTAGTAAGTACGTATGACTTCTGGTGGTTTTGTGAGTTTGCAATTAATCCAACCAGCCAGTGGGCACGAATCGCACTATCTGAATCTTCATCCACTTGCTCCCTCAGCTCCTCGATACTTACCATGCCGTTTTCAATGAAATCTTCATGCAACTGTTGAATCACATCGATAGTATTAGAAGCCTGCTCGGCAATGGAGCTCATTTGTTCACGAGTCGTGGTTTCATTCTGACTGAGTGTGATGTACTGGGTAAATTCCTGCCGATAATCCGCTAGCAAGCCTGTAATCTGTGCATCAATACCGTTGGCGATAACGATGTCTGATAGCGTTTGAGCTTTATCTATCTGACGGTAAATGTCATCTGAGATCTCATCCTGAGGCAGACGAATGTAGCTTTGCTCGAGCATCTTAACGCTATCTAAGGTCGATAATAGCTGGGCATTACTTGCATACTGATCGACTGTATTAAAGCGCTGGTTAAGGCTAATCCAGCCTATGCTGCCAGCAATTAGTAACATCACAGAAGCAATAACAAAGCCGGTTAGAATGCGCTTAGAGTCGAGCGCATAGTTCTGTACTTGATTCATTCTCTACCTTAGCCGAAGCGCTTAAAATTCGTCTTTGAAGGATTCTTTGATTTTGAGGATTTCATCTAGTTGACTGATGAATATAGGAACTAGGTGAGGGTCAAAATGCGCGCCAGCACCTTCTTCCAGCAACGTCACTGCATCTTCAACTGTCCACGCTTTTTTGTAAGGACGTTCACTGGTGAGGGCGTCGAACACATCCGCAATCGCCACTATGCGAGCACTTAAAGGGATCGCTTCACCGCGAGTACCATGAGGATAGCCACTACCGTCCCATTTTTCATGGTGATAAAGCGCAATCTCTTTTGCCATCTGTAGCAGGAGCGAGTCACTTTCTCCGATAATGTCTGCGCCGAAATTGACGTGCTTTTGCATCACCGTCCATTCATCACCATCTAGCTTGCCAGGCTTGCCTAAAATGTTATCGGGGATGCCAATTTTGCCGATGTCATGCATGGGAGAAGCCTGAAAGACAAGTTCGACCCAGCGTTTACTGACATCCAGTTGTTCAGCCAGAATGCGTGAGTAATGACTCATCCGAACAACGTGCATGCCTGTCTCATTGTCTTTGTACTCAGCAGCTCTGCCTAAGCGTTGAATGATTTCGAGGCGACTACGCTCTAATTGTTCGGTTCTTTGCTTTACTTGAACCGATAACGCCAAGTTTTGATCGTAAAGCGCAATATGTGTCTTCACACGAGCTTTAACAATAGGTGGGCTGACAGGTTTGGTGATGTAGTCTACGGCCCCCATCTCGAAGCCTTTCTGTTCATCAACTACTTCTGCTTTAGCCGTTACAAAGATTATGGGGATATCAGATGTAAGTGGGTTGGACTTAAGGAGCGAGCATACTTCATAGCCGTCCATCTCTGGCATCATTATATCGAGCAATATCAAATGGGGCCGTGGAGAACTGTTGGCAATCTTGAGAGCTTTCGCGCCGCTGGTGGCGGCTTTGATTTTGAATTCATCGGAGAGAATGCCAGACAAAGTATGGATATTGTCTGGGATATCATCGACTACCAGTACGGTTGGTTTGTCTAATGTATCAGAGGCCATATGAGTAAATCCTTCTACCATGCGCTCTTAATAGGCTATCTACAGATAGAATAGTGAATATTTATAGATAGTTGCAGTGCTAATTAGCTAATCAGACGAGTCAAATAACTGGAACAGTGATACATTTACCGATTTACCAAGAACAGTTAGGAAAGTCCCATGGTCGACGCATTTGCTATTTCCAAGCTTGGATAGAAGGATGTGTGGCATACAAAATGTTTAGAATACAGCTCGAAAAAGTTTATTTCTAAAAGTTTTAATAGATAAGTTTGTTTATATTAACCTAATGTTTTCAATCATTTAAATGGTATGTGATTTGTGTGGTTAGTAGTGAAAACGGCAAAAACATTGTGTCTGAACCAAATATATCGCCATATGTGCTTGAGTTGATATCATGCTTGTCATATGGTTGCTCTTGTCCTTAATCGGGATGATATGAAACTGTAACATTCATGTATCTTTCATTTTCAATTCAAATGTTTATGCTGGCTGCCAACTCCAAGGGCCAGCTTTTTTTTGCGTGAATTTTATGCACAGTTAGGCTTGTTGCAGATCACACATCTGAAGTAGTGTGTGTGGAACAATTACTCTAAATCTAGGTGTGATACGCAAAATCTTTCGATACATAGTTGAAACCCCACCAATGCAATTGATTTCATATTGTATTCATCTACGATAAAAATCCCTATGGGTAATTTGTCAATCATTTCATTTGCTTCATGGAACGGTGCTGGCCCCCAACTCACTTTTGGGCCAGCTCTTTTTTTATCTGAAACTTACCTTTCGTTCGTGAAATATCACCATCTCGCCGCATATTAATCACGAACAGCTTAGTACGGTCTGTTTTATCTCATAAATCAGGTTCTTCCATAAACTTGTCTAGTAGTACGTATATAGGTACGGATTTTTGTTGCTGTGAGTACGGATCTTCTAACTCTCTACCCCTTTTATTTTCGTAGGCTCTAGCGAGTTCTTTTTCCTGAATGTTTTCGATTCTCTGTGTATAATCGCCGAATTCTTTTTGACTATGATGTCTACTGTAAAGCGTGATTCTCCGCTTCTCAGTGTTCGTTTTTTAATGCTGAATGACGCCATTTGTCCTACTCCATTTATACGTACTATATGCGTACTATATGGGGGTGATTTGAGGCAATTCTAGCAATTTGCTGTATGTATATGCAGTATATAGATTTCGAGTAACACCTTATGAAACCTGACAATACTAGTAAATACGCGGCTAACCGCTTTTCCATTGCACCCATGCTCGATTGGACTGACAGACACTGTCGTTACTTCCATCGATTGCTGACAAGCGAAACTTTGCTCTATACCGAGATGGTGACGACGGGGGCGATTATTCACGGTAAAGGTGATTTTCTGGCGTATAACCAGCAGGAGCACCCAGTGGCACTTCAGTTAGGTGGCTCAAACCCTGCAGATTTGGCGACGTGTGCGAAATTAGCACAAGAGCGTGGCTATGATGAAATCAACCTTAACGTTGGTTGCCCGTCTGATCGTGTACAAAATGGTCGCTTTGGCGCGTGTCTAATGGCAGAGCCACAACTTGTGGCGGAATGTGTTGCCGCAATGCGTAATGTGGTGGATGTGCCAGTTACGGTGAAAACTCGTATCGGTATTGATGACCAAGACTCTTATGAGTTTCTGACCGACTTTGTATCGATAGTTTCCGAGAAGGGGGGCTGTGATCAATTTACTATTCACGCACGCAAAGCTTGGCTTTCTGGGCTAAGTCCAAAGGAGAACCGTGAAATCCCACCTCTTGATTACCCGCGTGCCTATCAGCTG
The DNA here is from genome assembly GCF_027587155.1 of Vibrio sp. T11.5. NCBI lineage: Bacteria > Pseudomonadati > Pseudomonadota > Gammaproteobacteria > Vibrionales > Vibrionaceae > Vibrio > Vibrio sp. T11.5. The sequence continues at coordinate 6,798 of NZ_JAPPTP010000020.1, read as the reverse complement.
AAGAAAGATTTTGCGCACCTAAATGTTGTTATTAATGGTGGCGTTAAGACACTGGAGGACACCAAAGAGCACTTGACGCACCTAGATGGTGTTATGGTTGGCCGTGAAGCCTACCAGAATCCATATATGCTGGCGGAAGTTGATCAGCAGATTTTTGGATTGGATAAGCCTGTTAAGAAGCGTACTCAAGTTGTGGAAGAGATGTACCCTTACATTGAAAGTCAGCTGGAGAAAGGGGCGTATCTCGGTCATATTACTCGTCATATGTTGGGCTTGTTCCAGAATATGCCGGGAGCGCGTCAATGGCGTCGTTACATCAGTGAGAATGCTCACAAGCCAGGTTCTGGTATCGAAGTGGTAGAGACGGCGCTGAGTAAAATTCCTAAAGAGCTGAATGTGTAAATTTCACCACCTAATAGTATTGGGGTGGTGAATTTGACCAACTAAGATAATCTATAGAAGAGACGCTTTATAAAGCGTCTCTTTTTTATTTTATTAAAATCAAATAGTTATGTATTTTTCTTTAACTTGGCTTACTTTCTGCAATGTGAAAGATAACTAAGGAGAAAGATATGTTTGAACTCATCTTTGTATTGGTCTTTATTGCAACGCTGCTGGTGACGGGTCTTACTATGTTCACGGTATTTGCTGCGGCGGGTTTTGCTTTGATGGTGATGGTGTTACTCGGGATGGTCGGGGCAGTGATTAAACTTATCCCGTGGCTGATTGTTATTGCTGTGGGTATTTGGTTTTTCAAAAACTACGTGTATGGCCACCGTTAATCCGCGCAGTAATTTGACATAAACCGCTTTGCAGAATGTGATACTATCGCTCCAACACCTCTTACCTCAATGAGCTCAGGAGCTAAATTTAGATGAACAAATCAGCACTGGCGGTTGTTACTGCAGCTGCGATGTCGATGGCAAGTTCAGCAGCAATGGCAGATGATTCTGTGATTGCAAAAGTAGGTGCTGAAGCATGGTGGGTAGACACAGAAGTAAATGAAATCCGTCGTGATAAAGAAGTCACTCCAAGTGTTTATGCAGCGATCGAGCACGACATTAAATATGTACCGAATGCACGTATCAGAACAGCCAGCGTTGATAACGAGTTCATGGCGTTTGACAAGCTGGATCTAACGCTATACTACCAAGTGATGGAACACGACCTACTGCACTTTGATGCCGGTATTACGTTTAGCGATATGAGTAATACAAAGCACAAGAACGTCGAAACGGGTCAAACGAAAGATTTTAACAAATTGCTGTGGGCATTCTATGGCTATGCTGAAATGACAGTGCCAGATACAAATTTTGACATCATTGGTGAAATGAACTTTGGTGATAGTAGCGGTATCAAGAGCACTGACTTGATGGCAGGTATGCAATATCGAATGCCACTGAATAGTTCAACGGTAACTTTCCGTGGGGGGTACCGTGTGATCGATCTTGAGTCTGATGAATTTAAGTCCAATATTGAGGATAGCACGTTGGGCAAGCCTTTTATTATGGCGAATGGTGTCTTCCTTGGTGCCGAATACAGTTTCTAAACGGCAAGAGTATTAAAAAACGCCGCGTAATATCGCGGCGTTTTTTTATGCCTATTCGTTATATCTTCGTTTTTCGTTTAGCAGTTTTTTGTCTTTCGACCATGCTTATTGAGGGTTCTTACAATAACTTCAGAGAAAGGATTCCTATGACGATCAATGAACTTAGAAACCTTTATCGAGAAAATCAGTTAGTTGAAGCCATCATTGAACCTTCTGCGCAGGAAGGGAGTTGGATTGTCGAGTTTCGTCATGCACGTGGCGGCTTTGTGTTGTTAACCGACTCTCATGGGGAGGAGTGCCACTATCTTGATCTGGATTTAGCTTCAAAGTCAGCAATGGCTGTAGGGTTCAGACAGGTACGTGTCGAAGCTAAGTAATCAGACCTGCTTAAACTTTCGGCTTTCTTTAATTCCAAAAGTTATAAAACATTCATTTCTATTCTTTCTTGTTATTAAAGGGAGTGGTTAATCTATCATCACGCAATGAATAGGGATGTCGAGACCATGTCTTTGAACAAGAACGTGTCCTCTCCAGGAAACACACCACAAGAACTACCGTCAATCGCTGCTCCTTTAAATGATCAACAACTGAATACGCTAAAACAAACAGTCTCAGAACTGTCACCGCAACAGTTAGCGTGGGTCAGCGGTTATTTTTGGGGGTTATCTCAAGCTCAACCTCAAACAGCGGGTGCTGCAGCACCTATTAGTCAGGCGGCTGCGGCAGTTGCCGTAAAACCTGCAGGCAAGCTTTCTATTATCTTTGCCTCTCAGACGGGCAACGCGAAAGGCGTTGCTGAAGCTCTGGAACAAGAAGCCAAGGCCCAAGGAATTGCAGTTGAGCTGTTTGATGCCAGCGATTACAAAGGAAAGAACCTTGCTAAGGAAACACACGTCATTATCGTTGCCTCCACTAATGGTGAAGGTGAAGCACCAGATAATGCGATTGAGCTGCATGAATTCCTTCAGTCTAAGAAGGCGCCTAAATTACCAAATCTGAAATACGGTGTGATTGGCCTAGGTGACTCGAGTTATGAATTCTTCTGCCAGACAGGTAAAGATTTCGACTCGTATCTGTCTAAACTTGGCGCTACCTCATTTATTGAACGTATTGATTGTGATGTTGATTACGAACAGCCCGCGAGTGAGTGGCGTCAAAACGCGCTTGATAAAGTCCAAGAAGCGTTGGCATCAGGTAATGAAGCGGAAGTTGTGCAGCTGCCAGTCGGTCAAGCTGCACCTGGCCACTCGCCATACAATAAGCAAAACCCTTACACCGCAACCTTGCTCACAAGCCAGAAGATCACTGGTCGGGATTCAGGTAAAGATGTCCGCCATGTCGAGATCGACTTGGATGGCTCAGGCCTGACATATCAACCGGGTGATGCACTTGGTGTGTGGTTCGAGAACAGCTCAGATCTTGCGAATGCGGTCTTAGCTAAAGCAGGGCTGTCTGGTGTGGAAAGTGTCGATGTTGATGGTGAAAGTATTTCCATCCACAGTGCGCTGGTGAGTAAATATGAGATAACGTCAGCAAACCCGCAACTTGTCGCCAAATTTGCAGAGCTATCGGGTAGCAAGAAACTACTTAAGCTGGTGGAAGATAAAAACAAGTTACGCGAATACGCGACCAACACCCAAGTGGTCGATGTCCTGGCTGAGAAGAAAACCAAACTATCCGCTGAAGAATTGGTCGGTTTACTGCGCCGATTGACACCTCGCCTCTATTCTATTGCTTCTAGTCAGAGTGAAGTGGACGAAGAAGTCCATCTAACGGTTGGCCTTGTTGAATATGACAAGGGAGATGAAAAGCGTTTTGGTGGTGCGTCTAGCTTTCTTTCTCATCGTTTAGAGGAAGGTGGTGAAGTTAAAGTGTTTGTTGAACACAACAATAACTTCAAACTACCTCAAGATGACAATACCCCTGTCATCATGATTGGCCCCGGTACTGGTATCGCTCCGTTCAGAAGCTTTATCCAAGAGCGCGATGACCGAGAAGCAGATGGTAAGAACTGGCTATTCTTCGGTGACCGCACCTTTACCCAAGATTTCCTTTATCAGGTTGAATGGCAAAAGTACCTAAAGTCAGGTTTGCTTAATCGTCTTGATGTGGCTTTCAGTCGCGACCAAGCAGAAAAAGTCTACGTGCAACATCGCATTCTGGAAAACGCTGAACAAGTATGGCAATGGATTCAGGAAGGGGCATACATCTATGTCTGTGGTGATGCGACACGCATGGCAAAAGATGTCCATGAAGCATTGATTCATGTCGCAGAGCAGCACGGCAAACTATCACGTGATGATGCCGAAGAATTTATCAACGAACTCCGCAAAGCGAAACGTTACCAAAGGGATGTTTACTAATGAGTGCTTCTACCGAAAATAATAAACAGGTTGTCTTGGGCGAAGAGTTAGGGCCCCTTGCGGATAACGAGCGCCTAAAAAGAGAAAGTAATTTCTTACGTGGCACGATTGAGCAAGACCTGCAAGATCGTATCACCGGTGGTTTTACTGCAGATAACTTCCAACTGATTCGCTTCCATGGAATGTATCAGCAGGACGATCGTGATATCCGCAATGAACGCACTAAGCAGAAATTGGAACCATTGCATAACGTCATGTTACGTGCACGTATGCCAGGCGGTATTATCAAACCAGGTCAGTGGTTAGCGATTGATAAGTTCGCAACAGAACACTCCTTGTATGGAAGTATTCGTCTAACTACGCGTCAGACGTTTCAGTTTCACGGTGTGTTAAAACCAAATATCAAGCTGATGCACCAGACGCTTAATAGCATTGGTATCGACTCCATTGCAACAGCGGGTGACGTGAACCGTAATGTATTGTGTACTACAAACCCGGTTGAATCGGAGCTACACCAAGAAGCATACGAGTGGGCGAAGAAAATCAGTGAGCATCTTTTACCTAAGACTAAAGCGTATGCAGAAATCTGGTTGGATGGCGATAAAGTAGAAACTACTCAGGATGATGAACCAATTCTGGGTAGCAACTACTTACCACGTAAGTTCAAAACGACCGTTGTGATACCACCGCAAAATGATGTCGATGTACACGCGAATGACCTTAACTTTGTCGCGATTGCTGAAGATGGCAAGCTGGTGGGCTTTAACGTATTGGTGGGCGGTGGCCTAGCCATGACTCATGGCGATACCTCTACTTACCCAAGACGTGCCGATGATTTTGGATTTATCCCTCTTGAGAAAACGCTAGATGTTGCAGCGGCAGTCGTTACTACCCAGCGTGATTGGGGTAACCGGTCGAATCGTAAAAATGCCAAAACTAAATACACGCTTGATCGAGTGGGCAGTGATGTCTTCAAAGCAGAGGTGGAGAAGCGTGCTGGGGTAGAGTTTGAAGCAAGCCGTCCATATGAATTTACCGAACGTGGCGACCGAGTCGGCTGGGTCGAAGGGATCGACGGCAAGTACCACCTGACTCTATTTATTGAAAATGGTCGTTTGCTGGATTATCCGAGTAAGCCTCTTAAAACAGGTGTGGCTGAGATAGCGAAAATTCACAAAGGGGATTTCCGCATGACGGCGAACCAGAACCTGATTGTTGCAGGAGTCTCAAAAAGCAATAAAGCGAAAATTGAGAAAATCGCTGTTGAACACGGTTTGATGGATGAAACCGTTAGTGAGCAGCGTAAGAATTCAATGGCTTGTGTTGCGTTCCCAACCTGTCCGTTGGCAATGGCTGAAGCTGAACGATTCTTGCCAGAATTTGTTACGGACGTTGAAGACATTCTCAAGAAACACGGCCTGCCGGAAGAAGACAACATTATATTACGTGTGACAGGCTGTCCGAATGGCTGTGGCCGTGCGATGTTGGCGGAAATTGGTCTGGTAGGTAAAGCTCCTGGCCGTTACAACTTGCACCTTGGTGGTAATCGTGGCGGTACGCGCGTACCTAAGATGTATAAAGAAAACATCACAGACAAACAGATCCTAGAAGAGATCGATCAGCTAGTCGGTCGATGGGCCAAAGAGCGTACCGACGGTGAGTGCTTTGGTGACTTCACGATCAGAGCTGGCATTGTCGATGAAGTGTTCGTTTCTAAGAGGGACTTTTATGCTTAACTCCGTGGCTTTAAAACTGAAGTTAGCAGAGCTCTTAACGGCAACAAAGACGGAGCAGACTCTCCGTCTTGCGGAAATTAATTTAGAGCTCGAAAAGCTAACGGCTCAGGAAAGAGTCTCCTGGGCGATAGAAAATCTGGAAGGAACACACGCTGTTTCCTCAAGCTTTGGTATTCAGGCCGCGGTGATGCTGCATTTAGTCACGGAGGCTAGGCCTGATATCCCGGTCATATTGACAGATACTGGCTATCTCTTCCCTGAAACTTACCAGTTTATTGATGACCTTACGGAAAAGCTGAACCTTAACCTTCAAGTCTATCGTGCAAAGCAGAGTGCGGCATGGCAAGAGGCAAGTTATGGAAAACTGTGGGCGCAAGGTATAGAGGGAATTGAACAGTACAATCGCTTAAACAAAGTGGAACCTATGCGTCGCGCTTTGGATGAACTTAGAGTGGGGACTTGGTTTTCAGGATTGCGCCGTGAGCAATCTAATTCTCGAGCAAACCTGCCAATTCTGACGATTCAAAATGGCGTGTTTAAATTTCTGCCTATCATCGATTGGACAAACAAAGACGTTCACTATTATCTAGAACAGCATGGCTTGCCGTATCATCCGTTACGTGATGAAGGGTACTTATCCATTGGAGACACTCATACAACCAAGAAATGGGAGCCAGGAATGAGTGAAGAAGAAACTCGGTTCTTCGGCCTTAAACGAGAATGTGGGCTCCATGAAGATGACAGCGAGCAAGATGGCTCAGGCATCTAATCTGCTCTTCTATAATAAGAGGAAAGGTCGCAATGCGGCCTTTTATTTTGCCTGAAAAAATAGCGATTGTGGATAACTCTGTGGGTATGGTGTTCGCTATTTTGGGGTAAAGTTGGATAAATAAGGCTTTGAGCGAAAAGTCAGCGTTTAAATGTTATTTTTGCAATTTTCATAAAATAACGCTTGCTAATGTGATGTCGATCTCTATAATGCCTCCTTGTCGACAGGGCAAGGGCTCACAAGGGTTCAAGTGAAGTCGATAGGTTAACTAGTCAAGCGGAAACGCTTAAGAAAAAAGTTTAAAAAAAGTGGTTGACACTAAAACTTAAAACGCTAGAATGGCCGCCTCTTCCGAAGTGAAGTTAATCACAAAAGAAGAAT